>NZ_JAUCAP010000067.1:0-13916 GCF_030361045.1 Lentilactobacillus sp. TOM.63 | reverse complement strand
AAAATGCAAAATACCCATCAAACGCGTGAAACATGTGTTTGATGGGTATTTTGTGTATTTTTATGAATAAATCAGGAAAACGGTTGCTCAACCTCAAAAACTATCCTAACTCTTTTTGGACACGTGCCAAGACCGTTATTTTACGGAAAAATAATAAATCTGCTGTTTATTACTACGTAGCAGGTATGACTCCCCACGGGACACCTAATCTTTATGGGTATGTTTGGCGAGGCTATTTAAAGCCAGGATACAACCCTAATTACAAGGTTTGGAATGGCCTTGACATTAACTATTTTCTAAGTGACAAGGACTATCAGCGTTATATTAATCAATCACCTTCGCAAAACCTGAGTCGGAAAGTTCTGCATTTATTTCCTAATGCTCGACTTTCGCTGAAGTTGTCAAAATTAACTGCTTATGGATCAACTTTAACTGATTTTCGAAAGCAATTTTTGGATGTGCTTATCGTTAAAGATGCCAACTATGCCTTTTACAATCCCCACGGAAAAGTAACTTCTGCTAATCAAAAACTAACAGCAATTAAGACAGCCTTCGATACGCATGGATATAACCAACAAAAACGGTCAGCTTTGAATGGCTATCAGATTGGCATCTATTATGAAAGTAATCGGCAAACCGGTGGCGTTCTTTCATATGACGATGGTTATTATGCTGGTGTAACGGTAGCTAAGCCATTAAATTAACACGCGAAAAAGCAACAACTCACTTTAGCTCTAATTTGTGGGTTGTTGCTTTTTAGGTTAGTTAAATGCAGACTTAGGGAATCGGTAGATTTGGTTCTCAACTGATGCTCCCAGATATATTGTAATTCCAATGAGCACATTATCACCTGACAATTGAATTGCTTCGCCTTCTGTTTGAGGAGACTTTCTCCATTACATAGAATAAATGTGCTCCGACAAGCAGGAATCTGCTCGTAGGCACCTTGAGAAAAAATTCCAAGCCCGGGAATTTCTTCTCAAGGCGACCTACGCTCCGATTCCTAACCGCTTGTTTCCGCACTCTGGCTTTTGAACAGATATCCAAATCCCCGAATTGTCGTCAACATCTCCGGTTCCTTGGGGTTTTCCTCAATTTTCTTTCTTAAATTACTAATATGGGTATCGATAATTCTCAGCGTTGCACCGGTGGTATTTCCCCAGACTGCCGAGGCTATTTGAGTTCTGCTCAATACCGTATTGGCGTTACTAATGAAGAACAATAACAATTTGTATTCAATTGGGCTCAAATTGAGGTTCCTATTACCATTAACGACTTGAAATTTATCCAAATCAATTTTTAACGGTCCCACTAGTAAGTGGTTATCGGTTCCCCCTTGGCGGCTCATTCGCAGGCGATTACGATTTTGGTAGACCCACAAGTGCTGAACGATTCGGGCGGTTACTTCTTTCATTGACGCTTTATATAGGTAATCATCAAAATGATAGTCAACAAAATACGAGCAAACGGTCCGCTCAGGATGTGGCTTGCTAGTTAATAATAGGATCGGACCGGCAATTTGGCTTCTCAAAATCTGCATTTCGGATGGATTTTGCGGCAAAACGACGCTGTTCAAATCCCAGATAACTCCGGAAACTTGCTGTAGTAAGTGATCCAATGGTTCAAATGAGACCCGGGTATTAATGTTGAAGGCGGTCAGTGACTTTTTAAGTTTGTTGGCGAGCTGTAAATCTTGACTGATTAATAGAATTTCCAGTGGCATCTGGTCTTCCTCCATTTTATTGAAATAGTTTACATCTTAAGCTATGCCATACTTTTGTCAGGAATCGGGGACTTTTACGTTACTTTTACATAAACGAAAATCGATATTTACATGACGTTGGTATATTAACAATGTACTTAAATGAGTACTAAAAAAATGGGATTCATATATTAGGAGGAAACATTATCATGAAAAAACGATCCTTTTTTTCAACAATCGTTGCGGTCGCAACGGTGGGGGTTTTACTTGCAGGTTGTGGCTCCAGCAGCAGTTCCAAATCTAAAAAATCTTCAGCGGATTCAAACGTTAAAATTACCGCGGTTGGTTCTACTGCCCTTCAGCCATTAGTTGAACAGGCGGCCAGCGATTATCAAAAGGACAATAGCAAGGTTAACATTTCCGTGCAAGGTGGCGGTTCCGGTACTGGTTTGAGTCAAGTTCAAGCCGGCGCTGTTCAAATTGGTAACTCAGATATCTTTGCCCAACAACAAGATGGGATTAAAGCCAACAAGTTAGTCGATCACCAAGTTGCCGTTGTTGGAATGACACCAGTTGTGAATAAAGATGTCAGCGTCAGCAATTTGACCATGGCTCAACTAAAAGGCATCTTTACTGGGAAGTACACGAACTGGAAACAAGTTGGTGGTAAAAACGAAAAAATCACCGTTGTTAACCGGGCCCAAGGTTCAGGTACGCGAGCAACCTTCGAATCAGCCGTTCTTGAAGGCGCCAAGGCTGTTAAGGCTCAGGAACAAGATTCAAACGGAACTGTTCAAAAGATTGTGTCAAGCACCCCAGGAACCATCAGCTACTTAGCCTTCTCATATGTCAATAATAAGATCAAAGCATTATCAGTTAATAATGTCAAACCAACTGATGCCAACGTGACAACGAACAAATGGAAGATCTGGTCATACGAGCACATGTACACTAAGGGTCAACCAAACGCTGCCACTAAGAAGTTCCTCAACTACATGGATTCAAGCAAAGTTCAAGACAGCTTAGTCCAAAAGCTTGGTTACATCAGTATTCATGATATGAAGGTAACTAAGAATGCAAGCAACGCTGTGAGTCAAAAATAGAGTGCGACTAGCAACGGGTGGCGGGGCTTAGGATTTAGCGCCAGTTGCGTCAGAGCACGTTTTCACTACCAAACAGAATCAAAAAATCATTATGTAACCCAACGAAGGCCAAAGGCAAATCAAATGCCCTCGGCCTTCATCAGGTTAAAGCATCATTAATTTCAGTACGAGTGCGCAAAGCAGAAACACCCTCGACAAGAATCCCCCAAAACCAGGGATTCTTGTTGAAGGAGACTTATATTCCAGTTTCTAACCGCTTTGCTTCGCTCACTTTATTAGGACAGCTCCTCCAGGCAGAAACTTGCACATAAGCACCCCAAACGTAAATTCCAAACCCAGGAATTCACGTTTGGGGAGACTTATGTACCAGTTTCTAAGCGCCTGGATCCGCTCACTAAATTATAGGAGGTTTAGCATGGATGAGATTAAGAAAGACCTGCAAAATCCATCGAAAGCAACTCACCAAGATTATTTTGGTCGAACAATTACCTACATCTGTATTGCTTTTGTGGGGTTGCTGGTAATTTCGATTTTATATTTCATCACGACCAGAGGTATCGCAACCTTTACGGCCAATCACGTGAGTTTGTGGAAATTTTTATCGGGAACTAACTGGAACCCAGGGTTACTTGATAAGCATGGCAATCCACAAATCGGTGCCCTGCCAATGATCGTGACGTCGTTTAGTGTCACAATCCTCGCTGCGGTGGTTGCCACTCCGTTTGCGTTAGGGGTTGCGTTATTTATGACGGAAATCGCACCAGAAAAGGGAACCAAGATTCTCCAACCGGTTATCGAATTGTTGGTCGGAATTCCTTCTGTTGTTTATGGATTTATCGGCTTGTCGGTGATCGTACCACTCATTCGTCACACGTTTGGGGGGACTGGGTTTGGAATCCTCGCCGGAACATTGGTCCTCTTTGTCATGGTACTGCCAACAATTACGTCACTTTCCGTTGACAGTATCAAGGCGGTCCCAATGTTTTACCGCTTGGCTTCATTAGCGTTGGGTGCCACCCGTTGGCAAACCATTTACAAAGTGGTTTTGAGAGCCGCTACCCCGGGAATCTTGACCGCGGTTATTTTTGGAATGTCACGGGCATTTGGTGAAGCTTTGGCCGTCCAAATGGTCATTGGTAACGCCGTCTTAATGCCTCATGGCTTGCTGACCCCTTCCTCCACGTTAACGAGTCAATTAACAACTGGAATCGGTAATACCACCATGGGGACATTACCTAATAATGCCTTGTGGTCGTTAGCTTTAATCTTGCTATTAATGTCATTAGTCTTTAACATTCTGGTTCGCTTTATTGGGAAGAAGGGTAGTTTAAAAAAATGAATTCTAAAACAAGTAATAACATTGCGACCGGCGTCATTTACGTCCTGGTTGCCGCCGTTATTGGCATCTTAGTATTCCTACTCGGCTACATCCTGTGGACTGGAATTCCGCATATCTCAGGCCACTTCCTAACTTCTGCTGCCCAATCTTTTAGAGCTGGCGGTGGGGTTCGTGATCAACTGTTTAACTCCTTATACCTGTTAGTCTTGACGCTGATTATATCTTTCCCGATTGCCTTAGGTTCTGGTATTTATTTGTCAGAATATGCGCCTAATAACTGGTTTACCAGCTTGATTCGAACCGCTGTTGAAGTTTTGAGTTCGTTGCCTTCCGTTGTGGTTGGGTTGTTTGGCTACCTGTTATTTGTTATCCAGTTCAATATGGGCTTTTCCATCCTGGCTGGGGCCATTGCGCTGACTTTCTTCAACTTGCCATTGTTGACTCGAAGTATCGAAGAGTCCTTGCAAGACGTTTCGCAATTACAACGAGAAGCAGGACTGTCACTGGGCCTATCACGATGGAAAACTATTACTGGGATTGTGTTGCCAGCTGCTGTGCCGGGAATTTTAACTGGAATTATTTTGAGTGCCGGCCGGGTATTTGGTGAAGCCGCTGCCTTGATTTACACGGCTGGACAAAGTGCACCAACTGTTAATTACGGTGACTGGAATCCAGCCGATCCAGCAAGTTTCTTAAATCCGCTACGCCCAGCTGAAACGTTGGCCGTTCATATTTGGAAACTGAATACTGAAGGCGTCACCCCGGATGCTGCCGCCATTTCAAGTGGGGCATCGGCCGTTTTGATCGTCGTGATTCTCTTATTCAACCTCTTAGCTAGAATGCTTGGCAATTGGATGTACAAGAAAATGACCGCAACGAGGTAGGAGATTAATATGCAAAACTATTCATTTGATGATACCCACATTATTGATATACCGTTGGAAAAAGCGATGACCACGGAAAATCTCCAAGTATTCTATGGGGATAACCATGCCATGCACGATGCCTCGTTGGAATTTCCCCGGTACCGGATTACCGCTTTGATAGGTGCCTCCGGATCAGGAAAGTCAACGTATTTGCGCTGCTTGAACCGGATGAACGATCGGATTGCGACCGTTAAAGGCAAAATTATGTATCGAGATACTGATATCAATAGTAAGAATATTAATGTCTACGAAGTCCGCAAACACATCAGCATGGTGTTTCAACGGCCGAACCCCTTTGCCAAATCAATTCGAGAAAATATTACCTTTGCTTTAAAACGAAACGGAATAAAAGATAAGAACGAATTGAATAAACGAGTTGAGGAGAGTTTGAAAGCCGCTGCGCTTTGGGATGAAGTCAAAGATGAGCTGGATAAAAGTGCCTTGGCATTATCTGGTGGTCAAGCGCAACGGCTATGTATTGCCCGTTGTGTCGCCATGAAACCGGATATTCTGTTGCTAGATGAGCCGGCCAGTGCCTTGGATCCGATATCGACCGCTAAGATTGAGGAAACTCTCCAACAATTGCGGAAAAATTATTCAATCATTATTGTGACTCATAATATGCAACAAGCATCAAGAATTGCGGATTACACGGCATTTTTCCACATGGGCCACGTGCTTGAATATGACGAAACGGAAAAATTATTTACTAATCCAGAAATCAAAGCCACTGAGGATTACATATCCGGTAACTTTGGCTAGTAAAGGAGCAGTGGGCAATGACCAAAATCATTACAAGTAAAGATGTCCATTTATACTATGGCAAAAAAGAAGCCCTCCACGGCATTAACCTGGATTTCGAAGAACACCAAATCACTGCATTAATTGGTCCGTCGGGGTGTGGTAAGTCCACTTACTTGCGTTGCTTGAATCGAATGAATGATTTAATCAAAGGGGTCACCATTACCGGAAGCATTAAGCTGGAAGATGAAGATATTTATGCTCCCCAAACTGATGTGGTTAATTTGAGAAAACGGGTTGGCATGGTGTTCCAGCAACCCAATCCATTCCCGTTTAGCGTCTACGAAAACGTTGCTTATGGTTTGCGGTTAGCGGGTGAAAAGGACAAACACGTTCTTGATGAGCGGGTGGAAACCAGTTTGAAGCAAGCCGCCATTTGGGATGAAGTTAAGGACCATCTCTATGAAAATGCCTTAGCGTTCTCTGGTGGGCAGCAGCAACGGATCTGTGTGGCCCGGGTGTTAGCCGTCCAGCCGGAAGTGGTGTTACTAGACGAGCCGACCAGTGCGTTGGATCCAATTTCCAGTGCCAAGATTGAGGACACGTTAATGAATATTCGCCATGAGTACACGGTCATCATCGTGACCCATAATATGCAACAGGCATCGCGAATTTCAGACAAGACGGCATTCTTGTTGAACGGTGATCTGGTTGAATTTTCGAAAACTGAGAAGATGTTTATTCACCCAGATGATGAGAAGACCAGTGACTATTTGAATGGGAAGTTTGGATAATACAGGGAGGACACCACAATGCGAGAATTATTTGATGATGAATTAAAAAAGCTCCACGGCCGGTTTGTTGAAATGGGGCTCAATATTAGTGAACAGATTTATAGTTCAACTAAGGCTTTTATGGAACATGACAAAAAGTTGGCGCAGGAGGTCATTGATGCCGATAACGAAACCAACGGCGAAGAAATGCGACTGGAGAAGCAGGCCCTGAGTTTGATTGCCCTTCAACAGCCGGTTGCCACTGATTTTCGAGTGATTATCAGTATTTTGAAGGCCAGTTCAGATTTGGAACGGATTGGCGATCATGCCGTTAGCATTGCCCGGGAGACCATTCGAGTGAAAGGCAATCCGCGAATTCCCAAAGTCGAAAAAGAAATCGCCAAGATGACCGATCAGGTTCGCGATATGCTGGAAAAAGCATTGGATGCCTATTCCAAGAGTGACGCTGATGCCGCTAAAACGTTAACCAACGAAGATGTGGCCGTTGACGAACAATACCTATTGATTCGCGATGCAATTACCAAAGCCGTTGAGGAGAATACCGAAACGGCCCTTGCCAGTTCAAGTTACTTTATGGTCATTCGTCTGCTTGAGCGGATTGGTGACCACATTGTCAATTTAGCAGAATGGATTGTTTATAGTGCCGCTGGTCAGATTGTTGAGTTAAATCCTGGCAAAGCCAACCCCGAATTAGTTAACAAGCTGTACTCAGAAGAAATTGTGAAAGAAAAGGATAAAGCACCCAATAAAAAGGGTAATCAATAGTTTAGCTATGAATTGAAGCTAAACCGTAATCATTGAAATGCTAAAATATCAGTTACAAAAAGATGGATTCAAAAGCAGTTCCTAGTTTTCTAGGAGAAACTGTTTTTGAGTCCATCTTTAATTTTTAAAGGGGTCGTTATTTGGCGACAATTACTCGCCCATCATGCTTTGATTCCAAGATCTGATGGCCTTTTACAACGCCAGCTAACGTAAATGGTAGTTGCTTGGCAATCTTAATTGAAAGTTTTCCTTGGGCCATTAGTTCAATCATGGCCTTTAGTGCCTGTAAATCAGTGATTTGTTGGGTTGGGTGAATGTGATTGAAGTGAACATCCTTGTCGGTATCCGGATCGCCATCTGCGACACTGGCAATAATCCCGCCATTCTTGACAATCTCAGCATCATTTTCACTGCCAATGCCATTCAAAGCGGCGTCAATGACAACGTCGGCCGTGTTTGCCAAAGCCTTTGCTGGGTCTTGTTGATCATAAGCAACGTAATCCGTGATTCCTAATGATTTAACATATTCCTCATTGCGACTGGAACCAACCCCAATTACTTTGGCACCAATGCTTAAAGCAACTTGGGCGGCGATCGAACCAACACCACCGGAAGCTCCTTTAACAACGACGGTTTGGCCGGGTTGGACGTTCCCAAATAGATGAACGCCCTTGTAGCCGGCTAATCCAGGTGTAACAATTCCAGCGGCCTGCGCAAATGAGACGCTATCTGGAATGGTGACGGTATTGGTATCATCACCCATTGCATATTCAGCGTAGGAATGATGGCCATGGGCAACGACGCGGTCACCAATTTTAATACCCTTAACATCACTACCAACCTGTTCGGCAATTCCAGCGACATCTCGGCCGGGAATAATGCGATGATCAGTAGGCTTGAATTTACCCGCTCGTTGTAATGCTTCAAAGTTATTTAAGTTAAACGCTTGGGTTCTAATGAGAACTTGGTTGCTGGTAATCTCTGGAACGGGAACATCATATTCCTGGAAAACTTCCGAGCCACCATTTTTTTCGTATCCAAATGCTTTCATCGCTAATTGCTCCTTTCTAATTCACAATCCCCTAAACTAATTATAATTCATCCAGGTCGAAAAGCAATCAATTAGGCGGGAGTTGTTGATGAGGTGAAATGTTTATCCCACGCGCACATAACTTGAAAAATGCGGCGGATATGATATATTTGTAGTGCAAAGAAGTTTTGGCACCATGAACACCAAAGCCCCCAACAGCTGCAACTGTTGAGGGCTTTTTTATGGCTGAATGTCGCCTATATTGCTTTACTTGCGGTGTATGCGGTTCAGCCAGTCAACAAACCAAGCGGTAATTAGCGCTACCGCAAGTGGGGCAAAGAAGTTCTGGAACAACATGAACACCCCCTAACTGACGCTAGGTAGGCGACTTTAAAAGTATATCATGAGTGATTTTGGCATTGCCACAATAATTTATGAATTAGTATTATTAGCTTGATTCCTCGCTACAATAGGAATAGAACTGGAATTTGTAATTCCAAAAATGAAATACTTATCCTAAAATGAAGTTCATTGAGAGGGATGACAAAATGGCTGAAACGAACACTTACCTAAAATATCGTTTGAAAAATTTACCCAAGCAAACAGTCGTGCAGAAGGTCTACGTGGGCACTAAATATGTATACGCCTTACAGTTGTATCATCAAAACAGGGATGCAGTGATCTCCCGCGTTCGAAAAAATCGGGTGAAAAATGGGTATGATCTCAATTTTCGCCACGCGAAGAAGATGTATCTTAAGAATTTTGGCCATGGCCAGACCTTAGAATACTTCAAGCATAACGGGATTGATTACTGGTGGGTGGTGACTAAACCAAATGTAGTCGATTATCCGGATATGAAATGGGGAACCCAACTCGCCCGCATTCGTTTTAAACCAAATCGAGAACGGCGAACCCGTCATCGGGGCAATACTTCCGTCACCCGCCTGGTGATGTTAAACCATGCCACGCCGACAGGTGATTCATACGGCCAACTCAAGCGAGTGGAAGGGGCGTTGTCACCTGACAAGCAGACGTTATTAATTGCGGCAATTGATGTGGAAAATACAGCCCACTTCAGTTTGTATGATAGCCGAAAGTTGAATGATGCCTTGGATGCGGTCGATGATCATAATGGCTTTGTGGATCTCAGTCAAGTGGGTGATCTGTTTTCAACTCGGGTTGCCACTCCGTATTTTGAAATATCAAAGTTCGCGAACCAACTAACATCGCCATCAATTCAAGGGTTCGACTTGGACAATGGGTTTGCAATTTACGTTTCCAGTGGTCAAGCAGCTGTCAGCGAAAACCACCCTAGCGCTGACACACCAGGAATCAGCCGATTCGAATGGGGAAGTCAAACTGCTCAACAAGTTTTGCTACACCATTCTAATTGGATCGGCAAAAATATTGAGACTGAGGGGATCCAGGTAGCGTCTCGGGTATATATCGGGATTGCGTATCATGACGCCGAGCCATATGCGACGAAGACGTTAGAGAATCGAGTGTATTGGTTTTCTAATATCTAATGATGGGATAATTGTCATTACCGCTATTAGCGGTTGAATGAACCGTATTGATTATTACCGCCAGTTATCAATGAAATGCAAACTGAAATGTTTTTAATTAATCTCACTATGTGCGCTCAGTTTTTTCGCTCTGTTTTTGAATATAAATAGATCAAGAAACCACCCCAACATATCATTAAAAAGAGAAGTAGATTCGCAAAGATGTTTGGATGACTCATTGTATTGGTTAGGATATCAGGAACCTGGAAGCAGGGATAGGTAAGTAAGGGAAATGTGAGGCCTTTAAAAATAGGCTTTTTTAGTTGTCTGTGACGCTTTAAGACAATTCCCAGCGCTCCAACGATAACTAGCCCGATGATAGCGCTTTCCCAAAATGGACTGACGACAGAAATAAAAATGCTTATTCCTATTAGAATGTAGCCAGCTGTAAAGATGGCCCTATCAAATTTTGTTAAGAATGTTCGTTGTTTGATATTCATAATTACATCATCTCCCTTTAACCAATTGATGCTTTCATCATTATCCTATAATATTAAAAGTACAAGCTTAGAATCACAGACATGCCTAATTTGAGGTTGTTTTTGGTGCTCAGGCTAAGAAGTTGCCAACAACAGATACTTATAACAAGTCATAATAAAAATAAAGGAGTGAAAGCCGTGGGTATTTCGACAAAATTAAAGCAATTTCGAAAAAATAAGCAGATGACTCAGCAAGATGTGGCAGCATATCTCCACGTTTCTCGAAAAACCATCTCTGGTTGGGAGAATGATCGCAGTTATCCTGATGCTAGCATGCTCATCAAACTGAGTGATTTATTTGGAATATCAGTGGACAATCTCATCCGGGATGCGAAAATGACTGTCAATGATAGACCCAAGGAACAAAGGTCTAGGAAAAGACAAACTGTTTTCATTGCCACGTATCGCTTTAACATTGTTCTATTGATTGTCGGTTACCTACATATGTATTATTTGCCAGGTTTTCATTCAGCGATCACCACTTTGATCTTATTGATCAATGAACTTGCAGTATTTCTTTCTTATGAGAGTTGGATAAATCTGAAACGGCGATTAACGTTGCTTGAAATTTTTGGGAGCTTCTTTATTTTGTTGGCAGTCAATATTGTCATTAATTTTTTGAATTCTTCATGGAATTCTTCTATTGTTCAGTCAGGCACCTATGAAGCGTTAGGCATGATGATTGGCAGAGTTATATTGGATATGTTGCTGTCGATCAGTCTGATCATGGTGATTTTCTTCAGGCCACTGAGAAATAAGAAGTGGTGGTCAAGCGTCTAGCTGTTTGCAAACTAAAGTTTCCGGTTTCCGTTCCAAAAATTTACGCACTTTTTACAAATAATCTATCAGTTATTTACAACCAACCATTACCCTTAAGATGATTCATGAATGGTTATCAGGGACTAGTTGAAAGATGGTGAAACTGATGTCAACGATGATTAACGAAATCAAGCATACCCCCAAGTTGGGTTGGGAAATTGCGTTCGCCGTATTGTTCATTATTGCCATTCTGATAAGCATTTCTTAGTTATTATATTTTGGGAGGTTTAGTCATGATCACTAAACGGAAATCGGTTTTACAGACAGTCATTAAGAGTGCCTTTGTGTTCACTTTATCAGGGGCGGCGTTATTTGGTGCGGAAACGAATACGCAGGCCAGTAGTTCTAATGATGATTCAAGCCTTACAAAAACGTTAGCACCACAGGCTGCATCATACGGGTACTTCGTTGATCAGTATCAGCAGAACATCAAAACGAACACGACACCGGAAACCAATCCGGCAATTGCGCTATTCAACAACACGTTCCTAAGTTATTGGGATCCGACAACCAAGACTGCAAAGAATGCAGATCTTTTAAAAGAGAATCTCGATAAATCAGTCCAGATATCAAATGGGGCATCTCAAGCAGAGATTGACCGCTCCTACCTCACTGATCGCCGAGATCTTCGCTATAATTTGATCAGTGGCTTTGGGCCATATGCTAACGCATTCATTAAGGATGCTGGTGCCCAGACTGATTTTAATTCCGTTCCCGATGCCCCGCTCCCCGCTGACTCACCTTATAGTTCGATGAAGTGGGCGGATGAGAATTCTAAATTGGGTTCGGTGGTCAAATTAGTTGATACTGCCGAAGATTCTGACTGGTCCGGAACCGGAACCCCCAAGGCATACATTCAATTTACCCGGCCTTATCGGCAAAGTAGCCAGGTCAAAGTTAATCCATACCTCGCAAACGTCATGGCTGCCGCTAAGCAAAATGATTACGATTTTCCAAGCGGGCATACCACTGCCGCCTTTGAAACTGGGGAAACCCTTGCTTATACATTCCCCCAACGCTATCAACAATTAATTACCCGTTCTTCAGAAGTCGGTTATGACCGAGTCCTCGCTGGTCGGCATTCACCATTGGCTGTCATGGGTGGTCGGGTAATTGGTACCGCAATGACTGCCGCAACTTTGAATGATCCAAATAATCAACAATTGGCTGACCAAGCTTACAAGGATGCGCAGGCTAATTTGCCAAGTCAAAAGGATTCAAGTGCCCAAGATTCATTCAGTGATTATCAAAAGAACCTTGAGGATTACACTTATCGCTTGACCTATGGCTTCTCACCAATTGGCGACACGACCAAAGCAATGGTTGTGCCAAAGGGGGCTGAAGTTCTCCTCAAGACAAGATTGCCATATCTGTCAGACATCCAACGGCGGGAAGTTCTTTACACGACTGGCTTGCCATCCGGTTACCCAATGGGCGATGATACCGAAGGCTGGGGTCGTTTGAACCTCTTTAAGGCCGCTAACGGGTTTGGTGAATTACTTACCAACACGACGGTTAACATGGACGCCTCCAAGGGTGGCTTTAACGCCAACGATACTTGGAAAAACAATATTTCCGGTAAGGGCGGCTTGACCAAGGAAGGTTCCGGCTCATTAGCATTACTTGGCAAGAACAGTTATCAGGGTGGCACCACTGTTAAAGGCGGCTCACTGGTTGCTCAAAACGAATCCGCTTTTGGTAATGGCAGTTTGAACCTAACTGACGGAACTGTTAAGTTGGATTCACGGGCTGTCACCGTTAAGGGCAATTACACCCAAGCAAACAGGGGAACGTTGAACTTGGCAGCTAATGACAAGGTTGCGGTTTCCGGTTCTGCTAAGCTGGGTGGTAAATTAGTGCTGAGTTCAGCCAAGGATCTTAAGTCTGGAACGAAGATCTTGTCATTTAAGAGTCACTCCGGCAAATTTGCCCACGTTCAAGGATTACCAAAGGGTTGGCACTTAGACTACACTAAGAAGAACGTGCAAGTGGTTAAATAAACAAGCATTTGCACACTTTTGCCAAATTATTTTCATAAATTGGTTGACATCTGGATGTAAAGGTAATAATATTAGTCTCAATCAAAGAACATTAGAGTTTGCTAAGACAAGGAGAGTAATTTCTTAGGACTTTTTTCAGGGAGAATCGGGTAAGTGTGAACGATTCAAAAGCCTAAGCAATGAAAGTAGCCTTCGAGCGACAAATGCGAACAGTATTGTGAGTATTTGTTGGGAGCGCCCATTACAGCGCCAGTGTATCGCTGAATTTAATTTGGCCGTACATGGTGAGGTAGCAGTCGTGAGGCTGTTGCGAATTTGGGTGGTAACACGTGTAAACGTCCCTTGAAGTCATATCGATTTCAAGGGACGTTTTTTTGTACAGAAAAGAGGGCATTTAAATGAGAAAATTGTTATTTGAAGCAAAATCGGGCGGGATTGTCCGAGTCACCGAATAACGCAGGGCTTTGATCATAAGGATCGGCCCTTTAGAACGCATTTCGACACGATTAACCGGAAATTTCAATTATTTATTTTATACGAGGAGCGGTCATTATGGAAACAAAATCAAAGAAATTAGGTAGATTGTAAAATTAATCCGAACGCTGTTCGGACAAAAAAGATCAGCTTCCTTTAAAATGGTGTTTACCACAAAC
>NZ_JAUCAP010000066.1:0-13964 GCF_030361045.1 Lentilactobacillus sp. TOM.63 | reverse complement strand
TACCGGATTCACAACGACCAGTTATGTGCCTAAAAATTATTAAATATTATCTCCAACTATTGGGGTTCACTTCAAAAATCAGGAATAATTGGTCTTTTTTGTTAAGTTTTGGGATCAAAACGCCTACTGTTTCCATCTCGTTTTAAAGATCAGAAGCTAACCGGCTTGAAGTCCAGACTATAATTTTTTCGATTTTTTCATCAAAGCTGGTGACTTCTTGGGCACCGCTGGTTTTTTAGCGGCTGCCTTTTTAGCGGCCGCTGCTTCCTTTCGCTTTCTGGAACGTTCCCTCAGAATGTCTTTGAGCGCATTGATATCATCTTCGTGCTGACTTTTCCACTGCTTATACGAGGTGTTCGTATCCGTATCAGTTGGCTTAAGTCCTGTGTCCAACCAAAAGAGTGATTCTGTTAAGCTGGGGAAATTATGCATCCAGAGCGTTTGACCGTTCTCCGAATCGAACGCAACATACGAGCGGGCATGCCGCTGCAAAAATGTATGTTTGCGAATTTTGAACGCTTCACGTTTACGAGTCAACCGATAATCAGGTAAAATGTACTTACCTTTATTTTTCAGTTGTGGGAAACGTTCATTTATTTGATCTGAGCGGTCCTTTAAGAGGGCGGTTGCCTCTGTTACCGAGATCAATGTGGCTTTAGTTTGGGTCATGTAATTTTGCCCCCTTTTATAATCTATTTTCGCATAGATTTATCTAATTGGAAAGTAGATAGAAACATTATAATTAATAATTAACAAATTAATCAGCATTTTTATACAGTGTGGCGGCATCAGTCGACTATGTTAACTGCAGCAGACATGTTAAAATTTATGATTGTGGAGACTAAATTCAAGTAGGAGAACCAATTTAAATGAAATATTACGCAGTAAGAAAAGGCCGGCAGACCGGGGCCTTTACAACCTGGGATGCTGCCGAAAAACAGGTCAAAGGCTATCCAGGCGCCAAATATAAGAGCTTCAAAGTAAAATCTGAGGCCGAGCAATTTCTCAACGGTCAATTATCGTCAACTTCTCATCAATCTGGCAAACCGGATGTCAAATTTCCGACCGCTGACGCAGACGATATTATTCTGTATACAGATGGTGGGTCCAGAAATCACGGCAACGTGAAAGGCGGCCACGTCAAAACTAACGATAAGGCAGCTTGGGCATATCTGATTGTAACGCCAACCAATCGGTTTTCAGACTCTGGGGGTGAATTTGGGGCGACAAATAATCGGATGGAAATCATGGCCCTCTATGAAGCTCTTGCCTACCTCAATGCTCATGATCTTCAAGACAGCCACATCCATGCGGTTCTAGATTCCAAATACGTCCTAAATGCCATCAATAAAAATTGGCTCAAGGGCTGGCAGCGACGTGGTTGGACGCGTAGTGGGGGACAAAAACTTGAAAATAAGGAATTGTGGCGCTCATTGGCCCAGGAGCTGCGGAACTTTCCCCATTTGTCATTATATTGGACGAAGGGTCATGCGGACAACGAAGGCAACGTATTCGTTGATCGGTTGCTAAATGAAACCATGGATAAAATGAAAGCAAAAACGCCTCAAACTGCCAGTCAGCGACGACCAGTTTCTCAACCGGCTGCCAAGCCCGCTCCATCCAAGACGCATGAGACCGATCTCAAGCCAAGTCCTGATACTGAAAAATCGGTTCAAGACATTGAATACAATTTGAAGCAACTCGGTTTGTTTGACGACGATGATCAATGATTTTTATTCACGTGATGATATCGGCGGTCAACTTCTTTGCTCCAGAAACCACCTGAAAGTTGAACCGGTTCTTGAACCATGATGAACGCATCCGGTGAAAGTTCTTGAATTTGTTCCATCAAGCGGCGGTCAGCTTTCCGAGGGGCCAAGATGCTTAGAACCAAACGGGCGCCGGCACGACCCTGAGCTCGGCTGACCGTGACGCCATAACCAAGGTCTCGGAGGTGTTCGGCCAATTCTTCGTTGTGCGCATGAATTGGATTAGTGGGATCAATTTGGACAGTTACTTCGAAGTTAACGTAGCCCAAAGCAATCTTATCTTCAATGATGATCCCAATATAAATCCCAACTCCAAATCCAATCGCATAAGCCGCAATGTTTAAGGGACTGTCAATGTGCTGCAGGGCGATTGCCAAGGCCATTACGTAGACGAATTCCTCAACCACCGCTACAATTGGCGCCAAGTATTGGTGGCCCTTTACAACCAACATCGTTCTAAATGTATTAATCGAAATGTATAAAGCGTTTAAAATAAAAATTGTGATCGCAAGTTTCATTGAATTTATTCCTCCCACTGTATTTAGTGAATAGTGTATCACTTTTGGGTAATATGTTACTTAAATAATGCATTCCAAACCTTGGTAGCAACGTTCAAGCCTCTTGTTAACATTGACAACTATCGTAATTAACGGTATTCTAAATTTTGTATAATATCTTAAAGTAAGGGTTGCTGACTTAATGAATAATACCAAATTAATTCCATATCTAACCTTTGAAAATACAAAAAGTGCCCTCGACTATTATCAACGGGTATTTGGTGTCACCGACGTAACCCGTCAGGCACCGACTGAAAAACAAGCTGAAGAGATGTCATTAAATGAAGACGTTAACCTGGATGATTTAACATTGCGGGCAAGCTTTAAGATATTGGGGCAAGAAGTTGATTGCGCCGACAGCTTTATGGGTAAGCCGGTGATATCATCACTTATATCATTAATGTTGCAAGTCGATTTACACGATTCGGACGCTGCCAATGACTTGGAGAATTTATATAAACAAGTTGTGGCATCAGAGGAAGTCAAGGTCATTGTCACCTTTGAAAAGAAATCTTCCGGCGATAAGTACGGACAAGTTGTTGATAAATATGGGGTGACTTGGATATTTGAAGGCAAAAAGTAAGTGCCTGATCAGATCTGAAGGACGCTTAAAAAATAAGGCAGAAGGACCACTGATGGACGATTTTGTTCATTGCTGGTCTTTCTGCCTTATGTCATAAGTACTGAGACTTTTCAGGTGTCTTTTGCCTGCTCAACTGCGAACCAAAAAGTGGTGTTCCCCCACAATCGGGCTTATTATTAAATTGTGGCTTTACTTTACCAGTTTAGACAGGAGATGAATCCGATGAGCGAATTTAACAACATCAAAGGCGTTTTGTTCGACCTAAATGGCATCGTGACTGATTCGTGGCGCTACCATAGTCAATCTTGGCGAGAGGTTGCAGAATCTCTTGGGATCACTTGGAGTGCCGAGCTTGAAGAAGCAATTAAGGGTCGGGATCGAATTGATTCACTAAATGAGATCTTAAAGGTTGGCGGCCAGCTCAACCAATTTTCTGATGCAGAAAAAGAACAATTGGCAGATAAAAAGAACGCAATCTATCAAAACATGCTGGATAAAATGAATCCAGATGATATTTTACCGGGAATTCACAATTTTTTGGCTGAGCTTAAACAAAACCACTACCAAATGATTATTGATTCCGCGTCTGCCAATGCCCCGAAAGAAATCAAAAAACTTGACCTAGAGGACTATTTTCCGCTCATTGTCGATATCACCAAGCTCAAGCATAACAAGCCAGCGCCGGATGTCTTTTTAAAGGCAGCTGAAATGATCCATTTGAAACCGGAAGAATGTATCGGGATTGATGATGGGGTCGTCGGCGTTGAATCAATTAATGCCGCTCACGTGGTATCGATTGGCGTGGGTGATCCGAAAGTTCTACATGAAGCCGATATTAATTTTACGTCCACCAAAAAACTGACCCTGGAAAATATTCGTCAGGCTTGGCCTAAGTGACTTTCAAGATATTGTTTCAAAACGACTGCCTGATTGTTTTCACGATCCTTGGCTCCATATAGCAAGATGACGTTGCCGGCCTTGAGCTTGTCGTTGATGAGCTTGATAAAGTCAGTTGTTTGAGGATTTTGATCAAGTTCGGCCACGTATTTATCTTTGAAGGCCGGGAACTTTTCCGGATCATGGGAAAACCAGGACCGCAGCTCTTTTGAAGGGGCAATTTCCTTTTCCCACTCATTTAATTTCGCGTTGACCTTTGAAATTCCTCGTGGCCATAAGCGATCAACCAAGATGCGGTAACCAGACATGTCTTGAGGCTTATCATAAATTCGTTCTAGTTTAAGTTCCATGATAGAATCTCCTTGTAGTTATTTTTTATTAAAGGGATGTTTGAATTTGAGTAAATCGGATCCATTTTACGCCAGTGCCCCGACTGATCAACTGACCAAAGCCATTTTGGGGATGCTGCTGACATATGATTCCCCCAAGGGCAAGGTTGGCGGCTGGATTGTTGAAGCTGAGGCCTATATGGGACAGCAGGATTCCGCGGCGCATGCATTTAAAGGCCGGCGAACGGCATCCAACGAACCGCTTTACGGGCCACCGGGCACGGTTTATATTTATTCGATCCATGGCCGTTACCTGCTGGATGTTGCCGCCCAAGAACAGAACGTGCCCCAAGGGATTTTGATTCGAGCAATCCAACCGACAATTGGTGAAGATATTATGCTGACCAATCGGGACAAATCCGGGGTCAATTTGACCAATGGCCCTGGCAAATTGATGGAGGCGTTTGGGATTGCCGACAAGCAAATGAACTTTGAAATCTTTGGTGATTGTCAGTTGAATATCGATAAACAAACTCAAAAAATCCCCGCAGCGATTGAAGCATCAAATCGAATTGGGGTTGCTAATCAGGGCGATTGGGCGACCAAGCCGCTGAGATATTTTGTTAAAGGCAATCCCTATGTTTCGGGAATTAAAAAACGTGACGTGGATTTAGAACATTTTGGCTGGCGTTAGTTATTCCGGTGAGCAATCTTTGCCGAAACTGCGCTGGCGATGGCACCGACAATATCGTCGATAAAGGTATTGGAGGTGCCGTCTTTTTCTTCGTCCAGCTTTTTGACGACGCCGCTCTTATCACGATCAACGTAGCCATAGTTGGTAATCCCAATGGTGCCGTAGATATTGGCGATGTTGAGGGCAATTCCTTCGTCGACACCAAAGACGCCCGAGTCATTCATGACAATACTTTCCAAGGGCTCTTTAAGAAGACCCTGAGTTGCCAAACGATCGAGTTCAAGGCCGACCATTGCGTTGTTCAGCACTTCCCGCTTATGAAGCACATCCGTGGTGTCTTTTCTGACTTCTTCCATGGAGATGTCAGGGATGTACGTTTTCTGGAGCTTGTAGGCCATTTTCGAAATATCTTCAGGGGTGACGCCCCGTGATTTTAAAGCGTCAATAACAAAATTATATGCGGCGGTGTCTGGAAACTTAAAATCTTTATTGTTCATATAATCAGTCCTTCCTCTCACAATTATAAAACAAGTTGGTTATAAAGTATTAATGATAGGTTTACAAAAAGGGGGATGCTGGTGATGATTATCCACAGGATAAGTGAAATGACTGGATTAATGTTGGTGGCAGTAGACAATTGATTGCTCCCCAATTTCAGCCATTTATCATTTTAATGTTTAATGAAAAACCCAACTATTCCGGCTTGGAATGCGTTGGGTTTTATTAATTGGTTGCAACCAGTCGATCGTGATTGTCAGGCTAGTTTAGCAAGTATTTTTTATCGATATCTGGATCTTGTGAGGTCAAGATCTTCGGACCATCCTTGGTGATTGCCAAGGTGTGTTCGTACTGGGCAGATGGGGTGCCGTCTGCTGATACGTAATAAGTCCAGTCATCTTTCTTGTCATAACGGTCCTTGATTTCCCAAGTACCTGTATTGACCATTGGTTCAATGGTGATGGTCATGCCTTCTTTAAGACGAAGGCCTTGGCCTGGGACACCATAAGCCGGAACGTTTGGTGCTTCGTGGATTGATGGTTGAATCCCATGGCCAATTAATTCACGGACGTCACCCATGTGGTTTTCATCTTCAACGTAGGTCTGAACTGCGGCACCAATGTCACCCAGACGGTTGCCGATGACAGCTTGGTCAATTCCCAGATAGAGGCCCTTGCGAGTCACTTCCATTAACTTCTTGATTTCATCTGAAACGTCACCAACTGCGTAGGTCCAGCAGGAATCACTTTCAAAGCCGTCCTTGTTGACACACATATCAACTTTGAGAACATCACCGTTCTTGAGCTTTAAGCCTTTACGTGGAATTCCGTGGGCAACTTCTTCATTAATTGAGATACAAGTGGCAAACTTATAGCCATCAAAGCCCATTTCTGAGGGATAAGCATTGTGTTCCTTGATGTAGCGACGGGCAAACAACTCAATGTCCCAGGTATCCAAACCAGGCTTGATTATCTTCCGAAGTTCCTTATGAACCCCGGCAAGAACTGCGCCTGATTCGGCCATTTTTTCGATTTCACGTGGTGATTTTAATGTAATCAATTACTTTACTTCCTTTTATTTTGATTGAACTAACTCATAAAGCCTAATACCTATTAAAACATAAAAAATGGCCAAGCGGCCACTTTTTAACTCATTTCGTCGATGATGCCCTTTTGTAAGGCTTCAAGAATTAATTTAACTTCCGTGATTTTAGAGTCAACCAAGTACTGCATGGTTTCGTCTTTATCTTTTTTGGCGGAACTCATTTGATCATTTAAAAACTGCAGTTGGTCATGAAGATATTCTGTTAGTTTCATGCTATCACCTCACTGGTTTGGTACTCTTTATGTATATTATATATCATTAATGCGCTGTTTACATGAAATATATATGAACGCTTTCCAGTTTACATTTGATGATGAAAAATAACAATTGATTTGTTTTTAAGTTGGAATGGTTCTAAAGTATAAAGTGTGCGAAGCAAAGCGGTTAAAAGTTGGAACATAAGTCTCCGCCAACAAAAATCCCTTGTTTTGGGAGTTTTGTTGGCGGTGCTTATGTGCAGGTTATTGCTTTGCTGAGCACTATTCTCAGTAATGTTGACCAAAAGTTTCGACTAAGGGCGCTTATGTGCTTTGCACACAATGTTGCCTATAAATGCCAACAGCGGTCATCGGTAGAAGATTCTGCTTGCGGGGGTATCTTCCTTGAAGCGATCAATTCTTCGGGGCTTCTGTGGAAATTGCACAACTAAAAAATACATAAAGAAGGGAGTGTTCCCACATGGTCCGCAACATTTGGTTACGTTGGTTCTTTGTCTGCCTATATTTTATCATGGGTATTTTGCTGTACATGGGCATGAATATGATTGTCATGTATTTGATGGTGATCGGGATGTTTTTGGAAGCGTTGATTAGTTTGATTGATTATTATGTGAAGAAGTAGAGAGTTAGCAGCAGCTATATTACAATTGGTCTAAAGGTTATCATACTTACCGATTAATGATTGTTCTTGATTCTTAAATACTAGTAACAACAAGAAGCTCCACAGAGTTGACCTGAACCAACTTTGTGGGGCTTCTTTAACTGATGAGGGACACGTATCTTGACGCCAAGCGCAAAGGTAGTATTCTTGGGCAGAATTTTTAATCCCCGGATACTTTGTGGCTCAGGAGGTGACAAAGTGTCGTGGACATTTCTTATTTCCTGGTTGATTATGTTTACAATTAACATGGGCGTCAATGGTATTTGGTGACCTAATTCATTTCCAAAGACGTTATTAGCTTCTGGGATTGCCTCAGCAATGGTTGCAGGAGCTGGAATCATTTGTTACAGCATGTTTTATCAAGCTCATTATTTGGCGGGATTGTTGATAGCTGTCGGGATCGTCTTGGTAGTCGGCGGTTATGTTTGGGCTATGAAAGATTAGTTTCTTGGATGAGACAAAATAACGATCGATCCTTTTTTAGATGGAGGATTGATCGTTATTTTGTTGATTTGTAATCGGAAGTAGTGGCGTTTCTGGGGCTACATGGAGTAGGACAGCTGCGTAAAGCAGAAACTTCCACCTAAGCACCTTCTGCAAAAATCCCAAAACCGGGGATTTCCGCAGAAGGAGACTTAGGCTCCAGTTTCTAACCGCTTTACTCCGCTCACTCATTTTAGGACAGCTCCTCCGAGCAGAGATCTGCATGTAAGCACCTCAAACAAAAATTCCCAAAACCGGAATTTCTGTTTGAGGCGACTTACACTCCGATCTCTAAGCGCTTGGATCCGCTCACTACCAGATTTTTACCCTATCCTCCGGTTTCAAATACATGCCATCACCGGGTTTAACTTCAAAGGTTGAATAGAAGTCATCCAAATTCTTAACCTGGACATTAGCCCGCAATTCTGCTGGGGCATGGACATCGATATTTAGCAGCAATTGCTTATACTGGCTGGTTGCCTTCATTCGCCAGATCTTTGCCCAGTTGATGAAGAAGTCATACAAGTTGTAATCTTTTTCGTTCTTGGCGGCCTCGTTGGCACAGCTCAAGCCACCGGCGTCAGCGATATTTTCCGATACCGTCAGCTTACCATTGACCTTACCACCAGCGAATTCAATCCCGTCAAATTCTTTGACCATCTTGTCAGCCAACTTGGAGAAGTATTCGTGATCTTCCTTGGTCCACCAATTATTCAAATTACCAAATTCATCAAACAACGACCCATTGTTATCAAAGGCATGGGAAATTTCGTGGGCAATGACCGCGCCAATGCCACCGTAATTTTGGCTGGCCGTTTGCTTCAAACTGTAGAATGGTGCCTGCAAAATAGCAGCTGGGAAAACAATAATGTTCTTGAATGGTTCATAATAGGCGTTGACCGTAGCAGCGCTCATTTCCCACTTGGTTCGATCGACTGGCTTGCCTAATTTGGCAAAGTTGTCGGCCAGGGCGACTTCACCGATCTTAGTCATGTCATCAAATAAAGTGCCACCTTCGTTTTCAGGGGTAACTTTAAATTTGTATTCCAACTGATCAATGTGATCGGGATACCCTACTTGGAGTTCCAGCTTTTGGAGCTTTAAAACCGCTTTTTCCCGCGTTGCCTTTCCTAACCAAGTGTTCGCTTGCAAGCGATCTTCATAGACACTAATCATATTTTTAACCATATGTTCAACGTCTGCTTTGGCTTTGGGGCCGAAGTATTTCTTGGCGTAGTAATCACCGATCGTTTGGCCAAAAGTACCGGATGCCAAATAGAACGCAGATTTCTTCTGTGGGGTGGCTTCTTTTTTACCAGACAATGCGCGGCTAAAGGTGGAACCAGTCTGGCGGAATTCCTCTGACAAATAACCGGCTGCTGAGGTGATCATATTAACCAGCATCCAATTTTTCATATCGTTGAAGGTGTCATCGTTGGTAATTGTATCCAAAGCCTGGTAGTATTTCGGCTCGGTTACGATCACTTGTTTTGGTGTTTCATCAAACAAGCCGTCAGCGAGCTTCGTAAAGTCAAAATGCGAGCTCGATTGGGCAAATTTGTCAAAAGCCATCGGGTTGTACATCTTACTGTAATCGGCAGATTCCTCCGCAGATTTTACGTGAGGCGCGATGGCGGCATCAAACTTCTTGGCCGATTCGATAATCTCATCGGCTTCACTGCTGCTGTAGTCGGCTAGCACCAATAATTGGCTAACCATTTTGGTGAAGACTGGCATTAATTGCTTGTAGGCTGGATTACTATTTTTATAGTAGGTTCGATCTGGCAAAAATAACCCTGGGGCGCCAGCAAATAAGGCATTCACCTGGGTATTCTTCATATCGGGTTCGACACCGAAACCGATTGGTAAGGGGAATCCGGCTTTGATTAAGTTAACGAGTTTATTATTGAGATCCTCAAAATTAGAAAGGTTTTCAATTTTTTCCAAATAAGGCTTAACCGGGTTAGCACCATCGGCATCCCGCTTTTTAAAGTTACGAGCTAATTCATATAGCTTCAAAAATTCGCCGAATGGGCCGTCGTACTGTTTCTTTGTGGCAATAATGCCATCAAGGTCACCCATTAATTGTTTATCAATGTTGTCGTTCAAGTCCATAAAGCCACCGGTTGAAGAGTGGTCGGCTGGAATCTGAGCGGTTTTTTCCCACCTGCCGTTAACTGCCTGATATAGATCGTCCTTTAATAGTGCAGTGTCGATTGAATCGTCGGTTAGCTGATCAGAACTGCCACCGCTTGCTTGGTTGACGCGAACAAATTTGTCCAAACTGATTCCTCCTTTGTTAGTAACAAATACTATGTAACCAGTATACTCAAAATGAGAAGTAAATGTGAGTATCTGACCCATTCCGTTTAATTTGTGTTAGATTTAGTTTGTAAGCGAGAAAGATCCTATCTGACAAAATAAGTTAAAATATCAATCACAAACTGAGGGGGTCACATTATGGATAACAAAAAAATCTTTGATCGGGAAAAGTCGTTTCGTTATACGGGAAAAGCGGAGTTTAAAATTAAGAAGACTAGCACGAATGCCGTTGATGAGAAATTGTCTAAAGACGACATTAAAGCTCGCATCGAAAAAAATATTGAGCTTTTGCAGGACTTGCAGGGCAAATTATACGCCCAGACCCACTATGGCGTTCTGGTCATTATTCAAGGCATGGATGGGGCTGGCAAGGACAGTATGATCCGCCACATTTTGAGTGGCGTTAATCCACAGGGCTGTGAAGTCACCAGCTTTAAGCAGCCAACTAGTATTGAACTCTCTCATGATTATCTTTGGCGGATTCATCGCCATGTTCCTGAGCGGGGGATGATCGGTATTTTTAATCGTTCTTATTATGAAGATGTCTTGGTCAGCCGGGTTCACCCACAGTTAATTGTCGATGCGCATATTGGTGGCATCACAAAGCTGGATCAAGTTGACGATCAATTCTATGAAGACCGGTTCAAAGATTTCAATTTCTTTGAAGATTACTTAACTCGAAATGGGTTCCTGGTCCTGAAATTCTTCTTACACATGTCTAAGAACGAACAAAAGGACCGTTTCCGCAGACGAATTGATTTGCCGGATCATAACTGGAAATTCTCGTCAGCTGATATTCGGGAACGCCGCTATTGGGATGATTATCAAAAAGCATATGAAGATGCAATTAATCATACGGCTAACAAGAAAAATCCGTGGTACGTGATTCCATCGGACGACAAGTGGTATTCCAGACTATGTGTGTCAGACATAATCGATCAGCGGATGAAAAAGTTACCATTGAGTTACCCAGATTTGGATGATGCTGAAAAACAGAAGCTGGAGGAAGCGTTGGGGGAATTAAATAAGTGAGCGGAGTAAAGCGATTAGAAACTGGAACCTAAGTCTCTTTTGGCAGAAATCCCCGATTCTGGAATTTTTGCCAAAGGTGCTTAGGTGGAAGTTTCTGCTTTACGCAGTTGTCCTAATACAAGTGAGCGTATCAAAGCGGTTAGAAAGCGGAGCATAAGTCTCCTCAGCCAGAAATTCCCGATTCAGGAATTTTTGGCTGAGGTGCTTATGTGTAGCTTTCTGCTTTGAGGAGCTGTCCTAAAAGGAGTGAGCGTATCAAAGCGGTTAGAAGTCGGAGCGTAAGTCTCCTCGGAGGGAAATTCCTGGTTTTGGAATTTTTCTCCGAGGTGCTTACGTTCCGACTTCTGCTTTGAGGAGCTGTCCTAAGAAGAGTGAGCGTATCAAAGCGGTTAGCAACCGGAGTGTAAGTCTCCTCAAGCGAAAATTCCGGTTTTTGGAATTTTTGCTTGAGGTGCTTACATGCAGGTTGCTGCTTTGAGGAGCTGTCCTCATCCATATAGGGGAATAAATCACAAAATAGACGCCTTCTCCAAATTCAAAAAAGAATTTGGAGAAAGCGCCTATTATTGTATTAACAAGTAATCTTTGAAATTATGTGGCAATTATAGACGATGGCGCTTAATCTTATGCGCTATATCCACCACTCTGGGTATAGTAAACGGTATTCCCCAGTTGATACTTGCTCATAATAAAATCACCCTGGTCGCCATCAAACATGGTGAATGGTTTGTGGAGATTTTTGACTGCCAGGCGGTATTTGGTTGAGCCGGTTTTGGCAACTTGACGATCGCCAACGCCTTTGATGTGATGCGAATAGTACAAATAACGGGTATTGTTTTTCACCCGAACTTTGTGAATTTTGGCTGCCGAAACAGGCATTAAATTAAACAAGCGGTAACTGTCTTGCCCGGAATTAATTTTTGTAAACTCAACGTAGCCGTCAGCAGTGATTCTCACTTGGTCAGTTGAGGCGTTCCAAGGACTGAATTTGACTTTGTCGCCGGGAAATTTGTTGAGATCACCACTGGAATATGCCGGCATGTAAGCTGGTCGGTGGACTTTCACGAAGTATTTATTGATTGAAGCCATCTTCTTGGCGCCGACCGTCGTCCATTGCCGAGGGGCCGCAAAGTTCTTGCTCAGTGCCGGTTTTAAGAGCGCGTAGCTCAATGTATCAAATTCAAATTGGAAATAACTTTTGACGTTAGTTTTTGACCAATTCATCTTGAATTTCCTGCCAATCACCGTTGTCCCCTTTGGAATTCGGACTACTTTTTGGTGGACGGTTTTGGTATCATTCATATCACTAAATTTGATGGTGACTGAAACCGGCCGGGAAGTTTTGTAATAATTGATCTTGCTCCAGATATCTGGATAGCCTTTTTTGATATTTGCCCATTGCTTAGCAGTGGGATAGCTCGGTAAGGTTGCATCAGGATCTGTGCTTGAGTCAGCCGCTGAAGCCTGCGCAGCCGGAATCGCTAAAAGTCCAGTTAGCAAGGCAGTTGCAAAGAGAATCTGTTTGAATTTCATTGTTAAAATCCGCCCCTTATGATGTCAGTAGATTGATTTTGATGAAATGCTCATTTCATTATCGGCTATTCTGATAAGCAGTACAAGTTTTTCGGCTGTCTAATTGTTATTTGCAGGAAAAGGCTGGGACATCTATTAATTTCTAATCAGTGATTATTCGTTTGGATCGCCGCAGCCACTTGGGTAAAAGCTGCGCCAAACGGCTGATCCCAGCCATTTAACGAAAAGAATCAACTATTTCAAAAAAATTAGGAATAATCGGTTCTTTTCGTTAACCTCTGGGATCAAAATGCGATTGTCTCAGATTGTTTGTTAAAGTTTCTCATTTGGATTCTTTGGTGGATGCCAGCCAATATAGACGGCCACGGCGATCCAGGCAATTCCAAGAATCATATCCAGCCACCACTGCCAGCTAAACATGCTTGGGGTGCCGGTCGATAATGTTGCAATGATCGCTACCACAAACATAAAGGTAAATCCCCAGAAGTAGGGGTTCTTATAAAATACATGATTGAATGACATAATGGTCATCCCCATTCAATAAATGATGATATATTCTCTAATCCATCTTCATTATAGGCGGAGTAGGGTGGACCAGCGATATCATGACTTTTTCATTTATTTTCTGAAAACGGTTAATTTTTGGATGTTACAAATTCAAAACTGGTAACGTTTACATCGACACTTTCCCTTGAAATCGGGCTCGAAGTGTTTAGAATGAAAATTGTAAGTGAGATAGGAACATTCATTTACATTTCTAAACCATTTTACGAGTGTTATTGATTTGTACTAAGTTTGTTTATAGAGGGAAAGGAAGCTTTAGTATGGCAGCTACTACTCAAACAGAATGGAAAGACGTCGTTAACTCAAAAGAGAAATTCCACGAATTCATTACAAATTATTTCAAGAATCACAAGCAATTAACTGGTAATTATGATGACGGTTATTACTTCGAGGAATATGGTGTTCGGCTGGATAGTCGAGACGGCCTGGTTGTGACTTTGACGACCGGTTCGTTCTCTGGTCAAGGATTCCCAATAAAGGACCGCGAGAACATTTCAATCGAAGACTTCCGACAATTACTATTGAACAAGAAGTTTGCCGATAAGAATATGTCGTTGACCGATGTGTTCCACATGGCAGCAGATTTAATTGATACCAAGTTGTAATTATGAAGGTCAATAAAAGACGAGCACCGAGAAAATCGGGTTCTACAATATCTGTTGTTGGTAATAGATTTTATCTATTACTGATGACAGATTTTTTGTTTCTCGTTAGAATAAA
>NZ_JAUCAP010000065.1:0-14153 GCF_030361045.1 Lentilactobacillus sp. TOM.63 | reverse complement strand
CTCGACTGGCAAACACCGTATCAGGTTATGCTGACAAATTTGTCCAAAAATTCGGATTAAATTTGCAATCTACCATGTAATCAAAATTATTTTCGGAAAATGAGCATAATCTGTTTACAAACAAATTAACTATCGATATAATACTTAAGGATTCTTCGAAAATTGACTGCTTTGTCTTTTCCAGAAGATGTAGTATAATAACACTTAGAAATGCATTGATGCGAATTGATGTAATTCTTGAAAACAACAGGAGGTTTCATTAATGGCAAAAGAACATTATGAAAGAACAAAACCCCATGTAAATATTGGTACTATTGGCCATATTGATCACGGGAAAACTACTTTAACTGCTGCTATCACCAAGGTATTAGCTGAAAAAGGTCTCGCTAAAGCTGAAGACTACGCTGATATCGATGCAGCACCAGAAGAACGTGAACGTGGTATAACAATCAACACTGCCCACGTTGAATACGAAACTGAAAAGCGTCACTATGCCCATATTGATGCCCCAGGACATGCTGATTACATTAAGAACATGATCACTGGTGCCGCTCAAATGGATGGTGCTATTTTGGTTGTTGCCGCAACTGATGGCCCAATGCCACAAACTCGTGAACATATCTTGCTTGCTCACCAAGTTGGTGTTGATTACATCGTTGTATTCTTAAACAAGACTGATTTAGTTGATGATGACGAATTGGTTGACTTGGTTGAGATGGAAGTTCGTGAATTGCTTTCTGAATACGATTATCCTGGTGATGATATTCCTGTTATCCGTGGGTCAGCTCTTAAGGCCCTTGAAGGCGACAAGGAACAAGAAGAAGTTATTCTTCACTTAATGGATGTTGTTGATGAATACATTCCAACTCCAGAACGTGATGACAGCAAACCATTCTTGATGCCAGTTGAAGATGTCTTCACTATCACTGGTCGTGGTACTGTTGCATCTGGCCGTATCGATCGTGGTACTGTTAAAGTCGGTGACGAAGTTGAAATCGTTGGTTTGAATGATCAACCACTTAAGTCAACTGTTACTGGACTCGAAATGTTCCGTAAGACATTGGATCAAGGTCAAGCCGGAGATAACGTTGGTGTTCTTCTTCGTGGTATCGACCGTGACCAAGTTGTCCGTGGACAAGTTCTTGCTGCTCCTGGTTCAATCCAGACCCACAAGAAGTTCGAAGGTCAAGTTTATATCTTGACTAAAGAAGAAGGTGGCCGTCATACGCCATTCTTCTCAAACTATCGTCCACAATTCTACTTCCATACTACCGATGTTACCGGTGTTATTGAACTAGAAAAGGGCGTTGAAATGGTTATGCCTGGTGATAACGTTACATTCCAAGTTGAATTGACGAAGCCAGTTGCCATTGAAAAGGGTACTAAGTTTACCATCCGTGAAGGTGGCCATACTGTTGGTGCCGGTGTTGTTAGTGACGTTAACGACTAGTTCGCTAAGCTAATGGCCGCATGAAGCTGTGAGGATTTTCCTCATGGCTTTTTTGCTGTCTCAGTATATTTTTGGATCAATCGCGATAGCAATATTCGATTACGATTTCTGGCGTTCCGAACATGACCACAAATTATTCTTATACCACGAAGTTGTTTGATTGGGAATTGAATAGGTCGCCAGGCGTCACGCTGAAGCCGAACAATTGATTGAAACGGGGTTCAAAAAAGCTCATACAATATAGATATGTTTAGGAAATAAATTTTACATTTCACTGTTAATACGTTAAAATAACAATGTTATGCAATTATGAATTGTAAAAATAATCTTTTCGTCTCGGAGGAAAAAGAATGTCTGCAAAATGGGAAAAGAAGGGTACCAATGATGGAGAATTAACTTTCGAAATTGGTGCTGACTCAATTAAAACTGGTTTAGATCGTGCATTTGAAAAGAACAAGAAGAGCATCCGGGTACCTGGATTCCGTAAGGGAAAGGTTCCTCGCTCAATTTTCACCAAGATGTATGGTGAAGAAGCATTATACGAAGATGCTTTGAACATCTTACTTCCAGATGAATATTCAAAGGCTGTTAGTGAAGCCAAAATCGAACCCGTTGATCAACCTAAGATCAATGTTGAATCAATGGAAAAGGGTAAGCCATGGGTTATCAAGGCTAATGTGACCGTTAAGCCAGAAGTTAAGCTTGGCGATTACAAGGGCTTAAGTGTTCCTAAGCAAAATACCCGAGTATACCAAAAAGACGTTGACGCTGAATTGGAAAAGAAGCGTGAAAGCCAAGCAGAACTTGTTCTTAAAGAAGGCAAGGCTGCTGAAAAAGGTGACACAGTTGTCATCGATTTTGAAGGAAAAGTTGACGGCAAACCATTTGAAGGTGGCAAGGCTGAAAACCATTCACTAGAGTTAGGTTCCAACTCATTCATCCCTGGTTTCGAAGATCAATTGATTGGTCACAAGGCCGGCGAAGATGTTGAAGTTAAGGTGACCTTCCCTAAGGATTACCAAGCTAAAGAATTAGCTGGTAAGGATGCCGTTTTCGAAACTAAGATTCACGAAGTTAAGACTAAGGAATTACCTAAGTTAGATGATGACTTCGCAAAGGATGTTGATGAAGATGTTGACAGCCTTGAAGAATTAAAAGAGAAGATCAAGGACGACTTAAAGAAACAGAAGAAGAGCGAAGCCCGCGATGCAATCGAAGACGCAGCCATCAGTGAAGCAACTGATAACGCTGAAGTCAAAGATATTCCAGAAGCCATGATCAACGAAGATATCCAACGTCAAATGGATCAATATCTTGCTGGCATGCAACAACAAGGAATTAACCAACAGATGTACTTCCAGTTAACTGGAACGAAGCCTGAAGATCTGAAGAAGCAATTCTCAGATGGCGCTGAAAAGCGGGTTAAGACCAACCTTGTTCTTGAAGCAATTGTTGACAAAGAAAACATCGAACCTTCAGAAGATGATGTTAAGGCTGAAGTTAAAGATTTAGCTAAACAATATGGAATGAAGGAAGACGCTGTTCGTAAAGCTTTGACTGATGATATGTTGAAGCATGATATTGCGATCAAGCAAGCAATTGACATGATTGTTGATTCTTCAAAGCAAGACGCTAAAGCAAAAGATGATTCAAAGGATAAAGAAGACAGCTCAGAAAAATAGTTTTCTTCCTAAGGAGATCCGTTAATCAGACGGGTCTTTTTTTCGGGAGTGGTCAAGCCTTCTGATTGCAATTTCACCGTGGTATGATAAAGTATCAAATAGTTGATTGATAAAAGTGATTAAAGTCCATCTCGGATGGAGGAGTGACTATATTGTTTGAAGATAACGAATCAAGCGGACCCATTACTTGTTCGTTTTGTGGTAAAACCCAAGACCAAGTAAAGAAAATTGTCGCTGGTCCAGGCGTCTACATTTGTAATGAATGTATTGATTTATGTAAAGAAATTATTGACGAGGAGCTTGCCCCTGAAAAGTCTTCAGAAGATTTACTCAAAGTTTTGACACCTAAACAAATTTTGGATAAATTAAATGAATTTGTGATTGGTCAAGATAATGCGAAGCGAACCCTTTCAGTAGCGGTTTACAATCACTACAAGCGAGTGAATGAAATGATCAGCGAGCCTGATGAAGATTTGGAACTCCAAAAGAGTAACATTTGTATCATAGGACCAACTGGTTCAGGTAAAACTTACCTGGCACAGACGCTTGCCAAGATTTTAAACGTACCGTTTGCAATCGCTGATGCGACGACATTGACCGAAGCTGGTTATGTTGGTGAAGATGTTGAAAACATTCTCTTAAAGCTATTGCAAAATGCCGATTATGATGTTGAACGAGCTGAACATGGGATCATTTACATTGATGAAATCGATAAAATTGCCAAGAAATCAGAGAACGTATCGATTACCCGTGACGTTTCCGGTGAAGGTGTTCAACAAGCCTTACTCAAGATTCTCGAAGGGACAATTGCCAACGTTCCGCCTCAGGGTGGTCGTAAGCATCCTCAACAAGAGTTTATTCAGATCGACACAACCAATATTTTGTTCATTGTTGGTGGTGCATTTGATGGGATTGAAGGGATTGTTAAGAGTCGTTTAGGCGACAAGACAATTGGTTTTGGAACTGATTCCGACAAAGCACCTGATCTTGATAACCGCAATATCATGCAGGCCGTAATTCCAGAAGACTTGCTGAAGTTTGGATTGATTCCAGAATTCATCGGTCGTTTGCCAATCTTGACGGCATTAGATAAATTGGATGAGAAAGATCTTGTTCGGATTTTGACTGAGCCTAAGAATGCATTGGTTAAACAATACAAGAAATTGATCGAACTTGATGGCGCCGAATTGGAATTTGCACCTGGTGCGTTGACTAAGATGGCTGAACTGGCTATCTCAAGAAACACCGGTGCTCGTGGCTTACGGTCAATCATTGAAGACACAATGCGAGATATTATGTTTGATTTGCCAAGCCGTAAGGATGTTTCAAAGGTTATCATCACACCTGAAACGGTGACTGATCATAAAGAACCAAAGCTGATTTTAAAAAAGGCATCGTAATTCGAGAAAGTCTGATGTAAGCTTTAGTTAGTTTGCGATCGGACTTTTTTATTTTAATGACAAATTAAAGGAGTGGTTTGATGGAGGTTCAAAATGTCGATTTGACAATAAGCGCGGTGGCAGAAAAGCAATATCCAAATACCATGTTTCCAGAGATTGCACTTGTTGGTCGGTCTAATGTCGGCAAATCTTCATTGACCAATGTGCTGATTAACCGGCGAAAATTTGCCCGGACATCAAGTCAACCTGGGAAGACCCAGACACTCAATTTTTATAACATTGATGACAAATTATATTTTGTTGATGTGCCTGGATATGGTTATGCCAAAGCATCCAAAGCGAGTCGGGAAAAGTGGGGCAAAATGATTGAAACCTACTTGACCAAGCGTGACCAACTCAGAGGGGTGATTGCCCTTGTGGATGGTCGTCATGCCCCAACTGACGATGATATTTCGATGCACGAATGGCTGGTTTACTATGGCATCGATGTCTTAACAGTTGCCACTAAAATGGATAAAATTTCTAAGGGTAAATGGAACAAACAAGAATCGCTGATTAAAAAGACTTTGCAAATTAATGATGAAGAGCTTATCCTGCTTTCAGCATTGACAAAGGACGGTAAAAACGAGGTCTGGCAATGGATTGAGGGGAGAATGTAAAATGGATTTTGATGAATACCAAAAGGCGGCGAATCGAACTTTGATGGGCAAAGAGCAGGTGCTCACTAACTGTGCACTGGGTTTAACTGGTGAATCTGGTGAAGTGGCCGACTTAATTCGTAAGTATACATTTCAGAGTCAAAAGCTAGATCACGATCAACTCATTAAAGAGATGGGGGATGTGCTATGGTACTTATCCCAAATTTCCGAATGGGCTGACATTCCCTTTGATAAGGTTGCTGAAGATAATATTAAGCGGCTTAAAAAACTGTACCCATCACAATTGGGTGGCGTCAATCAAGTTAATATCTAGGATCACTGCAATTGTCCAAGTTAGGTAGTCAAACACCTGATTTGGGCTTTTTTATTAACAATTGATTTGTGAAGTTAGAAAACAAAAAATGGCAGTTAAAGAATCTATTTTTATTGAAAATGTATATTAGGAATAATATTTATCAAAATACTGAATAAATCATAAAAAAGGTTGCAATTAATGAATATCGGTGTTAACCTCATTACTATTAACTTTATAGGTCAGCTCCTCCAGGCAGAGATCTGCGCGTAAGCACCCCAAACAAAAATTCCCAAAACCGGAATTTCTGTTTGAGGAGCCTTACACTCCGATCTCTAACCGCCTGGATCCGCTCACTATATTAGGACAGCTGCGTAAAGCAGAAGTCTGCATGTAAGCACTACCGAGAAAAATTCCAAAATCGGGAATTTCCCTCGGCGGAGACTTACCTTCCGACTTCTAACCACTTTACTCCGCTCACTATATTAGGACAGCTACTCAAAGCAGAAAGCTACATGTAAGGACCTCGGATAGAAATTTCAAAACCGGAAATTTCTATCCGAGGACACTTACACTCCGCTTTCTAACCGCTTTGATTCGCTCACTACACAGATAAGGGGTTTTAACATGACAGAAAATAATAAAGTAATCCTAGCTTACTCCGGTGGCTTGGACACATCCGTTGCAATTGCTTGGCTAAAGGACAAAGGCTATGACGTTGTTGCCTGCTGCATCAATGTTGGCGAAGGTAAGGATCTTAATTTTATTAAGCAAAAGGCTTTAAACGTCGGTGCCATCAAAGCATATGTGATTGACGCCTTAGACGAATTCGCCGACAACTATGCAGCTGTTGCTTTAAAAGCTAACGCAATGTACGAGGGATCATATCCCTTGATCTCTGCTTTATCACGCCCCCTTATTTCCAAAACGTTAGTTGAAGTTGCCCATCAAGAGCACGCAGTTGCCGTTGCTCACGGTTGTACTGGAAAAGGAAATGATCAGGTTCGTTTCGAAGTTGCGATTCATGGGCTCGATCCACAGCTTGAAGTTCTCAGCCCAGTTCGTGACTGGCACTGGTCTCGTGAACAAGAAATTGAATATGCTAAGGATCATAACATTCCGATTCCAATCGACCTTGACTCACCCTATTCAATTGATGCCAACATTTGGGGCCGAGCTAACGAAGCCGGCATTTTGGAAGATCCATGGCAGAGCGCGCCAGAAGATGCCTTTGCAATTACCAACCCAATTGAAAACACCCCGGATACGCCAACGGAAGTGCAAATCACTTTTGAAAAAGGAATCCCAGTTGAATTGGACGGTAAGAAGATGAAGTTCGCTGACATCATCCAGGATTTAAACAAGATCGCCGGTGAAAATGGCGTTGGCCGAATCGACCACATTGAAAACCGTTTGGTTGGAATCAAATCTCGTGAGGTATATGAAGCACCTGCAGCAACCGTTTTGCTCAAAGCCCACAAAGAGCTTGAAGACTTAACGTTCGAGCGTGATTTGGCTCACTTCAAGCCAACTGTTGAGAAGCAACTCAGCGGACTCGTCTATAACGCCCTTTGGTTTTCACCGTTGATGGATTCAATTCAAGCCTTTATCGACAAATCACAAGAAGTTGTTAATGGCGTCATCAAATTGCAATTATTCAAAGGCAACGTCATGGTACTTGGTCGTAAATCATCTTCATCACTCTATGATAAAGATTTGGCTACTTACACGTCTTCTGATTCATTCGACCAAGAAGCCGCCAAAGGATTCATCAAGCTCTGGGGATTACCAACTCAGGTTTATCAACAAGTTCAACTCAAAAATAAGCAAGCACAGTTCGTCCAGGCGGTTACCAAGTCTCAATTGAAGGATAAGGTGACAGTTCACGATCAATATTCCACACATATGGGAGCTAAAAAATAGATGAGTACTAAGAAACTTTGGGGCGGTCGGTTTCAAGCCCAAGCATCCAAATGGGTGGACGAGTTTGGCGCTTCGATTTCCTTTGATCAACTAATGGCTGAAGAGGATATCGAAGGATCACTTGCCCATGTGAAGATGTTGGGGCACACGAAGATCTTAAATGAGTCAGATGTTGCCCAAATTGTGCAAGGGTTGGAAGACTTGCGAGATGAGTTGCATGCTGGCAAGCTACACTTCACAGTTGAAAATGAAGATATCCATATGAACATCGAGGCACTATTGACTGAGAAAATTGGTCCGGTTGCAGGTAAGCTTCATACTGCCCGTTCTCGAAATGACCAGGTTGCCACTGATTTTCATTTATACCTCAAGAAGCGGCTGCCAAAGGTGATTGATGAAATCACAACTTTGCAACAGACGTTGATTGAAATGGCTGAAAAAAATGTTGAAACCATCATGCCAGGATATACGCATTTGCAACATGCCCAACCAATTTCTTATGGTCATTATTTAATGGCTTATTATCAGATGTTGAAACGGGATAAGGAACGGTTTGAATTTAATATGAAGCATACCGATATCTTACCGTTAGGGGCTGCCGCACTTGCCGGGACGACTTTCCCCATTGACCGGGAATACACGGCTCAGGAACTCGGCTTTGATGATGTTTATGCTAACTCGTTGGACGCTGTTTCTGATCGGGACTTCGCTTTGGAATTCTTAAGTAATAGTGCCATTTTGATGTTGCATTTATCGCGGTTTTGCGAAGAAATCAGTATGTGGGTCAGTCATGAGTTTAAGTATCTTGAACTCAGTGACGCCTACACCACTGGCAGTTCGATCATGCCTCAAAAGAAGAATCCGGATATGGCCGAGTTGATTCGGGGCAAGACCGGTCGGGTATATGGTCATTTGATGCAATTACTAGCGACGATGAAATCCTTACCGCTTGCTTACAACAAGGATTTACAGGAAGACAAAGAGGGTGTCTTTGATACCGTCAAAACATTGCTGCCAGCCCTGAAGGTTTTCAATGGGATGTTGAAGACTGCAAAGCCGAATGTTGAACGGATGAAACAAGCGACTGAAAATGACTTTTCTAATGCGACTGAGTTAGCCGATTATTTGGCGGCTAAGGGGGTTCCGTTTAGGCAGGCCCATGGGATTGTTGGTCAACTGGTTCTTAAGGGATTGCAAACGCATCAAAATCTTCAGGATATGTCTTTGACGGATTTGCAAGCAGCCTCACCTAAAATCGAAGCAGACGTTTATCACGACCTCAAGTCAGAAGTAGCGGTTGAGCGGCGGCATTCACTGGGGGGAACAGGATTTGACCAGGTCAAACTGCAGATTGAAAAAGCAAAAAAAGAATTAAATCATTAATCGAAAACCGGTTACTTTTAGCTGTTATACCACGCAGCCAAAGTAGCCGGTTCTTTTGTTAAAGCAAACATTTTTCGGTGGTAATTGAGAGTTGTCCACTAATAATGGGAATGTAAATACTTTGTAATAGTTATTAACATCAACTAGTTAGGGTGGTACTATAATAGTGTAGATCATTAAGTGATCTGTTATGCTGAGATTACACTGATTTAATAATTAAATATGAATTAGGTGTAACAATTATTAAAAGGGGGTTCACCGATGCGAAGAAGTAATTGTTCGCGTAATAATTTGTGGGGGAAATCTGAAAAAACAGATCTGCACTACAAAATGTATAAGGTTGGCAAAAAATGGGTGTTTGCTAGCCTTTTATGTTGTCTTTAGGTTCATTTATGTTATCGGGAGTTTCTGTTCATGCCGATACCCAGGCTGAATTTGCAAAAAATGAAGCTGCTACGAGTACGACACTTGTCAAATCAGCGGCTAACGATACATCAACGGCTGCGACGAATCAGGCGGCTAGTACCGCAACGACTTCTGAAGCTGGGTCCACGGCAAACTCATCAACTGACACGACAACTACAAGTGCCGATACGACAAGCACAACTGCTACTACAAATGCTTCAAGCACAGGTAGTTCGGATGCCGTCAAAGCAACTTCAACAGCCAGTGCTGCGGTGAGTCAAGCAAGTAAGGCGGTTGCTTCTGATAGTACGGCCACCAGCAATGCGCAACAAGCATCAACTTCTGCTCAACCTAGCGATGCTTCGGCAGCAAGTTCCAAAGCTGCAACCTCTGCTGGATCAGGGACAGTGAAGTCTGACGCCAGCGCAACAAATGCCAAGTCAGATGCAAGCAAAGCCGCTAGTGAAACGAGTGGCGCATCCAACGCTGCCAGCGGTACTAGTCAAGCTGCCAGCCTATCCAAATCTGATCAGGCCAAGGCCACTGATACGCTGAATAGTCTGTTGAAGCAGGATAATGTCAGCGTTAACGGTTCGACGATCGATGCCAGCACATTAACAGCCGATCAGTTGACCGCGTTGAAATCGACACTCGCAGCATCCGGCCAAAAATTGACGGTTAATGAAACTGCCGCTCAAAAAGCCGCCGATGAAGCAGCTGCAAAAGCAACTGATTCACTGAACGACTTGTTAAAGCAAGATAATATTACCGTTAATAATTCCACTATTGACGTGACCAAATTAACAACCGCTCAATTGACTGCCTTGAAAGCGGCGATTACGTCATCCGGTCAGAAGATTACCTTGAATGAAACTGCCGCTCAGAAGGCTGCAGATGCTGCGGCTAGCGAGACGACTCTGGCGAATGCCCTTGACCAATTAGCTAAGGCAGGCAAGATTACTAATGGTGCAACCCTTGATGTTTCTGGGTTATTAACTACTCAAATTTCAACTTTGAAGTCGGCAATTTCAACGACTGGTTTAAGTCTTAGCTTGTCGGCGACAGGGGTTGATACAACTTCTCAAGCTTACCTTGATGGATTGAAGAACGGCGATAAGGATTTAAGTGCGCTATTTAATTTTAGTTGGTTTAATACCAAAGTCACCAATATTCTTACTAATGTTACAGTTATTCCAAAAATTGCCAAAATTCTGGATGCATATGCTAACACCAAAGGAACCATGATTAATTCGGATGGTAGTCTGGCCTGGACAAACGGATCAACCATACCATCAACTGATACTGCTACAGATTACAACGCAGGTTATGTAACAATTTTGAAAACCTATTGTGAATCGGTGAACGCCTACTTGAATCAAGTTAAGAATAATATTAATGATCCGACAATGGCTGATGCCTTGATTAACGATAAAAATGCGGCGTACGATCCAACGGATTTGAAGAATACGACTAATGGTTGGGGCACTTTGGCTGCATTGTTTGATGCTGGTGGGGAAGCTATTAATAATCCAGTTAATGACGACAATGATATCTTTAATAAAACGGCCACGCTTCCGACTGATAATGAGGTTACCAATAGCACTTACAATACCAATATTACGAAGGAAGCTCAAACAACCATTGATGTTATTAATACATTCGTTGGAATTGCGATTAATAACATTAAAAATGGGATTATGAAGCAGGCTTTGAGTGATATTCGCTCATTAGGTGGTAACCAAGGTAATAGTCAGGCAAACAGTCAAGCAAACTCAACGAACGGATCCATTTCAATCCCGGGTTCTTTAACTGAAGCTTTGAAATTGAATGCCTCACTAAATAGCTTGATTACTTCATTTGGCTTTGGGTCAACCGTGGATTCTTCCGTTGTTAATGGTGTATATTTAGACATTGCTTACGGAATTCGAAACGCCATTGAACTGCACTTTCAACAGGGCGTCAATGAGGCCATTTCACATGTTTTGAATGGCACAACGGCTCCCGACTTTAGTAAAGTTAATGGTTATACAGGAAATGAAACAAACCCAGAAAAGATTGCTAATACTGCTCAAAGTGCTGGCGAGAATACATTATTCGTTGAAGCAATTGGTTATGCATGGGCTTCTAAGATTGCTCAGCCGATTGTTAACGAAGCGGTGAATGATATTGCTTCTGGAACCGTTAAGTCGGGTAGTGATATTGCAACTGAAATTGTGAATGCGCTACCTGACGGAACGTTAACGAGTACGGAGAAGCAAGAGTTAACAATTGATGGTTATTATGATACGAGTCTTGATTCTTCTGATGCTCACTACACCCCGTCAGCTAAGGGTGCCATGACCACGATTGCCGATCTGTACAACGCTGAAGTTAATGCCTTGAAGCAGGCTCAGGCAGACTACATTGCTGATCCAGATGCAACTCCGGATGCCTCCAAAGGACCAAAGTTTGCTAATCAAGGTACGTCTGGGATTGTCACTTATGACGCGGCAACTGGACAATATAATGCGCCAATGGCTGCAACTTCAATTTCTGCAGCTGGTGATTATGTTCGGGCAATCGAATTCTTGCAATCGACTAATGCAACTAGTGATGCACAAGCGGATGCCGATGTGGTTTCACATACACAACATGACGGCGCTGTTAAGGAAATTACGACAACTACTAAAGCTTTTACCGGCGATGAGACTAAATTAAATAGCATTCAATTAAAAGCTTACAAGGATCAGATTGCTGCGTTCTTGCTGGGGACGGGGTCAGACGCTGCCCAGCATGCCTATATCAAGGCTTATAATAACGAAGCAGATTTGGCTAATGCTGCCTTTAACGCTGGTAAGAATGCCGCTGATGATCAAACCAACTCGGATTACTTTACGACAAATGGAACGATTCCTAAGATAGTAGTTGGCGACGATACAATTACCATTAAAGTTGGTGGTGTCACGTACAGTGCTAAGAATGATGGCACTGGTTCGAATTACAGTGCGACATCTGGAACTGGTGAGCCTAGTGGAACGGCGTTTGTTGACGGGTATGTTGCCAACACGATTGCGGCTATTCAAACAGCTATCAAAGCAATTGCGAATGCCACGAAGAACCAAGCTAATTCGGCAGCTGCAGATGCAGCAAATGCTTCAAATGCAGCATCGTCAGCTGATGCTTATGCTTCCCAAGCGGCTAGTGAATCCGCATTATTCCCAAGTGATGCAGCTGCTTCCAGTGATGCAAAAGTTGCATCAGATGCTGCCGTTGATGCTGATACGAATTATAAGAATGCCAAGGGCAGTGCTTCAGATGCAGCTAAACAGGCAAAAATTGCTAGTGATCAGGCGGCAGATGCGACAGCTTCAGATGCAAAAGCTACCTTGTCTGCTCAAAGTAAAGCTAAGATTGATGTTGGGGTAGCAAGTGATGCTGCCGTAACTAATGGTACTGATCGTGATAAGGCATCCGATGCTTCTGGGCGGGTTACAGCCGATGTTATTCAAGATGAGAAGAACGCTGCTGCTGATGCGGCTACGAGTGCTGCCAATGCGGCTAGTGCTGCTTCTGCCGCTAATGCGGCTGCTCAATCTGCTGCTGCCTCTGCAGCAAGTGATGCGGCAATCGCTGCCAATGATGCTAAGAATGACAGTAATGCGGTGATTGCTGATGATGTGAAAGCAGCTAGTGATTCATCTCGGGTTGCTTCTGATGCGGTTGATGCCGCCAGCGATGCGAGTGTTGCCAAGGCTGCTGCCAGCGATGCCAAGGCGTTATCTGACCAAGCAGCTTCTGATGCTAAGGCTGGCAATCAAGCCGCTGCATCGACCGCTTACGATAATTTCTGGAACAAGATAAGTGCAGCTAGTGATGCTGCCAAGGCTGCCTCAGCGGCTGAAAGCGACGCTGAGAAGTACGCTAACGATGCAATTTCTGCTGCTGGTAAAGCAACCAGTGTTGCCAATAGCGATGCCGCTGCCCGAGCAAACTCTGGTAGTGCCACTGTTCCGAGTCAGGCGCCAAGTAATAATGATCAATTTAGCCACCAAGCAGCTGTGCCAAGTCAAAATGAGTATGTTGGTTACTATACCAAGTTGGCAACCGATACGATCATAACGAAGCATGATATGTATCGATACAGTGGTAAGAAGTTTGCCAAGGCTAAAAAGATTGGTTTTGTTCCAAAGGGTTCAGTCCTTCACGTTATTATGATTGATACGAGTGGTGACACAACCAGATTCCTTCTTCGAGATGGTTCATACGTAACTGCACTGAAGTCATTTGATAAATTTGTGTCAATCAAGGCTGGATATCACATTGACACTGAGGGAACTTGGTATATTTCCTCTAAGAAGGGTGTTTACGAGTACACTGGTAGTGCATTCAAGCATTCGAAGCGAGTTCGTTACCTACGAAAGGGAACGGTTCTGAAGGTTAGAAGAGTTGTCAAGACTGGTTCAATCACTCGGTTCCAGTTAACGAACGGTCATTATGTAACTGCTAAGTCAACGATGATTAAACAACTTAAGAAGACCCATAAGACTTTTAGTTACGTTTCTACCAAGAAGGTTCATGTGGTGAATGCAAGGGGTGCTTACCAATATCAATCACCCGATTTTAAGAAACGTAATCGAGTTTCAGCCGTTAAGAAGGGCCAGACACTTAAGGTTAAAGCCGTCGTTCTGGATGGCAGTAAAAGTCGTTTCCAACTGACTAATGGTCATTATGTGACTGCAAATGTAAAGTTTGTGAGAATTAACAATAAATAGTTCATAATTTGTGGATGATATTAATGATAGGCTTATTAATATTATTGATGTCGTACACAGTATGGATGAGAAAAAAGAGCAGACGAGAAAATTCTCGTCTGCTCTTTTTTGAATGAACTTATAATTGTTGTAACCCTGAATTATTCATAGTTCATTAAAAGCCCGTCAGTTTTCGTGTTTTTTCGAAAACTGACGGGTATGTTTTTAT
>NZ_JAUCAP010000064.1:0-14525 GCF_030361045.1 Lentilactobacillus sp. TOM.63 | reverse complement strand
CTAACGAGAAACAAAAAATCTGTCATCAGTAATAGATAAAATCTATTACCAACAACAGATATTGTAGAACCTTTTGAAATGCATTGCCGTTTTTGCTTAATAGCTGGAATTAGCCATTGATAGCAAGCCCTTACAATATCAAAACGACTAAGCTCACTTGTATCGATAAATAATTTGTCGACTAATGTTAGTGCCTCTTTTCAAATATCACTAGCTGTCTATTTTGATTACGGCTTTTATTCAAGGATAGATCAATGATATACTAGCTGTATAACATTGATGAGGGCCTAAACATAATGAAAATAATAATTGCAATTGCATTTTACATTTTACAACCGGCACTATGGATTGGGGTGATCCGTGCCTATTTGATACATAACAGGCGGGTTAAGCGGGAACGAAGTCTTTTTAGTTCTGCTATTTATGAAGACTTCTATGAAGGGCGGCATTTTGTTCGAAGCGGTCTTCTGTTTGGGATTCTGGCATCGATTGTGTTAGGCGGTTTTTTAAGCGTTTCGATCACTTGGGCCATGATGTATGAACTGATCAGTCTGGTTTGTCTGTTATTCATTCCTGGACAGATCCTTTCAATCACGATCGTATCCTTAGTTGGGTTACTCGTGACGTACGTCCCAACGATTTCTCAGTTGCAGCCCCTTGAAAACATGATGAGCCGTTTTGGATTCAGTATACGGCCGGTAAACTCCATTAATTTTCTGATTTTAACGGTTGTGGCTTTGTTATTGACAAGTGCCTTTATAGGGATGAACGCTGGTAAATTTGATTCGCCGACTATCGCTCGCAATAAGCGGAATACCAAAGTTGCCATATACAAATTCAACGAATTAACCATCTTTCCTTTCCTATTGTTAGTCCCTGGAGATTGGTTTACCAGTCGATTTTCATTCTTACCATTCTTCCAAATCAACGGTCATTCATATGCATTTTTGATTTTACCAATGTTGATTGGGTTAAAGTTAACCGTTAGAAAGAGCGTGCCGCGCGAATTCTTCGTTAAGTTAAGCAAGCGAATACTCGTTTTAAGTTTGGTGGGGATCCTTCTGACCATTGCTGGGATTTTTTACCAAGTGGTCATCGCACCCGCTGTTGCAATTTTGCTGCTAGGCTATTATCTTATAATTGGGATTGCAAAGCATCAGGATCATCAAGTTGACTTTGAATACAGCGAAGTGATGGATGGCATTCGGGTCATTGGCATCCAGCCAGGCACCCCTGCTGCAAAAATGGATCTTAAACTTGGTGATGTGATCTTGTCGGTTAACAATATCACAGTGAATAATGAGGATGAGTTTTATCGGGCCTTGTCCACGAATTCGACGTACTGCCGATTCAAAGTCCGGGACCGCAATGATCAGCTTAAAATTACAGAATCAGCAATCTTCAAGAATTCACCCCATGAAATTGGGGTCAAAACATATTCCCAGGTCGTAAAGTAGGAGGACTATCGTGAAAAAAGTTTTGGTGGTTGATGATGAGCCAGCAATCGTAACCTTGCTTGAATATAATTTGAAGCAGGCAAATTTTGAGGTTGAGAGCGCTACAAATGGTGTTGATGCCCTTTCGATGGCAGAACATGGGACTTTTGACATTGTCTTGCTTGACTTGATGCTGCCAGAAATGAGCGGCGAACAAGTGCTTAAGCAGTTACGAATGGACCGAAATGATACGCCTGTTATCTTATTAACAGCCAAGGATACCGAGTTTGACAAGGTATTTGGCCTTGAAATGGGAGCAGACGATTACATTCCCAAACCATTTAGTCCACGGGAAGTCATTGCCCGAATTAATGCCGTGCTCCGCCGATACGAGAAATCTGCTCCTGCTAATAATCAACCAGCCGGAAAACCAAGTGGGGATGTTGAAACCACTGGTCCATTTACAATTGATCATAAAAAATATCGGGTGAGTGTGAATGATAAGAATCTCAAATTAACGCCCAAAGAATTTGAATTGATGCAATATTTGGTCGGCCACGAGAATCAAGTTCTGAGTCGTGACCAACTGCTTCAAGGCGTCTGGGGCTTTGATTATAGTGGTCAGAGCCGGATGGTGGACATTCAGATTGCTCATTTGCGTGAAAAAATTGAGCCTGATCCCAAGTCCCCTAAATATTTGAAGACTGTTCGCGGTTTTGGATATGAGTTCTCAACTGGGGATGATGACGCTGAATAAGATTTTTCGCCAAATTTTAACGATTTTAATTTTGAGCATTGCCGTTTTGGTCATGCTCTTTTATGCTGCTTCGAAGAATGATCGTGATCTAGTGGTGTTCAGCCTGATTGTGATGGCTGTGATAGTCGGTGTTTTAGCCTCAGTTGCCACTCGGTACCATCAGCATGTTAAAATTTTACAGCAGCTTGAATCCATGACAACTAGCATTGTCAATCATCAACCTGCTGCGCCACTATTTGTTGAACCGAGTAATCCCTATAAAGGCTTGGCCGATCAATTAAATGAACTTCAATCCCGCCAGCAGGATGAGAGTAAAAGTATCGAGAACAGTAACACTGAGTTAATTACCATCCTATCCAGTCTGCCAGTGGGAATCATGGTGATTGATTCTACCCATGACGTGATTTTTTCGAATCATAAGATGGCGACCATGCTTGGAAAAAATGTGCTCACTCAAGTGCATCCATACACGCAGGACATCCGTAATTACGAGTTGTTGTCCTTGATTGACGACGTCTTTGAGAGCCACAAGTCTCGTCAAACTGAAGTTCGGAACGTGAGTGACACGTCCGTTACTTGGGATACCAGCATTTTGTATAACCAACTGGAAAATGACTTCCATGTCTTAGTCATTATTTACGACATTTCCGACCTCATCAACGTTAAACAGATGCAAATTGACTTTCTCCGAAATGCCAGTCACGAACTGAAGACCCCGATTACCGCAATTTCCGGATTTACCAAGACGTTACTCGATGGGGCAATGAATGACAAAAAGAGTCTGGTTGAATTTTTGAAAATTATTGATCAGCAAAGTGAACAACTGGCGTCATTGGTTCAGGATGTGCTGACCATTTCCCATATTCAAAATGGAAACAATTACGATTATAAAGTTCTCAATTTACAGGCATTTATTGATTCGGAATTAACCTCCTACAAATCGATGGCTGCTGGGCAACACGTCACCATTAAGAACAATGTTGACGATGGGGTCCGGGTAACTGCTGATTCAAACATGTTAACCCGGATCCTGCGCAATTTAGTCAGTAATGCGATTAAATACAATCGGCCAGGCGGGGAAATTAATATTGATTATTCGGCTAACGATAGTTTCTGGCAACTTCAAGTGGCTGATACTGGGATTGGAATTGCCCAAAAAGATATTTCCAGGTTGTTTGAACGCTTTTATCGCGCCGATGATTCCAGAACGAAACAGAAAGTGAGTGGAACCGGTCTGGGCCTTTCAATTGTGAAAGAGTTGGTAGATGCCGTCGGTGGGCGGATTGACGTCAAAAGTCAACGTGGGGTTGGCTCGACCTTTACGATTGAGCTTCCGATTGTCACTGAAGATGATGAGGCAACTAAATAATTTTACAAACTATTTACCGAGATTCAGCTTACTGAAGGCTGAATCTTTTTGTCTGCCTCGACAAACAACCGTTACCCCATGTTCCTTTTACACAATCTTTACATTCGACTGGTCAAATATTTACATTGATTTAATACAATGATATTTGGAGATCTTACCAGGAGGTATTGGAATGCGAAGACGAACGTTGGTAAAATGGATCATTGTGATTGTTGTGGTGATTGCGGGATTTGGCGCTTACGAAGCCAGAAGTAAAACGGCCACTAATCAGCAATCAATCACGGCAGTTGGTTCGACTGCTCTTCAACCCTTAGTTGAGGCCGCCAGTGAAGAATATTCTGCAGAACACGCGGGCATTTTTATTAATGTCCAAGGTGGTGGGTCTGGAACCGGCCTCAGTCAAATTGAATCCGGAGCAGTTCAGATGGGAAATTCAGATTTGTTCGCGCAAGAAAAAGAAGGTATCAACCCGAAAGGGCTAGTTGACCATAAGATTGCTGTCGTTGGGGTGACGCCGATTGTCAATGACAATGTGCATATAAAGAATCTAACCACTCATCAGCTTATCGCCATCTTTACTGGCAGGATTACCAACTGGTATCAATTGGGTGGCCCTCACATTCCGATTACCCTTATTAATCGCTCACAGGGAAGTGGCACCCGAGTCACTTTTGAAAAATATGGTCTTAAGGGTCATGAAAGCGCGGTTGCTCAGGAACAGGATTCTTCTGGGACCGTGCGCCAGATTGTTTCGTCAACCCCTGGTGCAATTAGTTATGTTTCATTTGGTTATGTGAACAAATCTGTTCAACCCGTCAGCATTGACGGCATTCGGCCAACTGAAAGTAACGTCATGCATAATCGATGGAAGATTTGGTCATACGAGCACATTTATACCCAGGGAGCACCAACGGGACTCACTAAAAAATTCTTACAGTATCTTAAAAATAATCATATCCAAACGACCTTGTTCAATAAGCTTGGCTACATCTCTGTTAAGGATATGCAGTACCAACGAACTTGGCAGGGTAAAGTTTCCAAGGGATCGGGGGAATGACAATGCAAGATCAAAAATTAGCTAAGCAGTTAATGAAAAAATCAAAAACCGCGCGCTATGAACGGTTCGGCCATTTGCTCAGTCTCTCGGCACTGCTTTTGATCATGGCTATTGTCCTTGGCATTATCATCTTCATTGCAACCAAAGGGCTGTCGATATTCTTTAGAGACAATATCAGCTTCAAAGACTTTTTTACCGGTGTTATCTGGAATCCGGGAACTAAAACGCCTAGTGGTCAACAAGCAGTTGGGGCGTTACCAATGATTGTGGGATCATTTCTCGTAACCATTTTGGCTGCAATTGTTTCAACTCCTTTTGCGATTGGAACCGCGGTTTACATGACTGAAATTTCACCCAAGCGTGGGGCTAAAATTCTTCAACCAGTAACTGAACTATTGGTCGGGATTCCCTCCGTTGTTTATGGATTCATCGGCCTATCCGTCGTTGTGCCGTTTGTCAGAAATACGTTTGGCGGCAGTGGTTTTGGGATCCTGTCCGGGACCTTCGTCCTGTTTGTGATGATCCTGCCAACAATTGTCTCCATGACAGTTGATTCATTAAAAGCAGTGCCCAAGTATTACCGACAGGCATCACTCGCCCTTGGAGCAACCAAGTGGCAAACAATTTGGAAAGTTGTTCTTCGAGCAGCCACCCCTGGCATCCTGACGGCGATTGTTTTTGGGATGGCCCGGGCGTTCGGTGAAGCTTTGGCCGTTCAAATGGTCATTGGAAATGCGGCCTTGATGCCACATAACTTGGTATCACCCGCTTCCACGTTAACTTCCGTGCTAACAGCTGGGATGGGTAATACCGTTATGGGATCCCTTCAAAATGATGCGTTGTGGTCCTTGGCGTTGGTACTGCTGATCATGTCGCTGCTGTTTAACCTGATGGTTCACTTTATCGGCCGGAGAGGAGCGTTTAAGAAATGAATCGAACTCAAAAACAAAGTCAGATTGCAATCTTACTATTGAGGTTAATTGCCGCTTTGGTGGTATTAATCCTCGCGTTCTTGATTGGGTATATCTTCATCACCGGCTTGCCAAATGTCAGTTGGAAATTTTTGACATCACCCGCCAAAGCATTTACAGCTGGTGGGGGAATTGGGGTTCAACTCTTTAACTCTATTTATCTATTAATCTTAGCGATGATCATTTCACTGCCAATTGCTCTGGGTGCTTCGATTTATCTAAGTGAATACGCCAAAGATAATTGGTTTACCTCAATGATTCGGACTGCAATTGAAATTCTCAGTTCGCTCCCATCTGTAGTAGTGGGGCTGTTCGGCTTCTTACTATTTGTCGTTCAATTCAATTATGGTTTCTCGATTATCTCGGGGGCCCTGACACTTACAATTTTCAACCTGCCACTACTTACTCGAAATATTGAGGAATCATTAGCGAGCGTTTCCGATGATCAACGACAAGGTGGCTTGGGGCTGGGATTATCCAAGTACGAAACAATTGTGCATATTGTTGTTCCTGCAGCGCTTCCTGGGATTATTAGTGGCGTGATTCTTTGTTCGGGACGGGTATTTGGTGAAGCGGCTGCTTTGATTTATACTGCCGGTCAAAGTGCTCCAGCTCTTAATTTCGGTGACTGGAATCCATTTAACATCGATAGTCCCTTAAGCCCATTAAGACCAGCCGAAACCTTAGCCGTTCACATTTGGAAGATTAATTCTGAGGGGATCATGCCGGATCTTACTCAGGTGTCATCTGGATCTGCGGCGGTATTGGTACTGGCAATTCTTATATTTAACTTATCAGCCAGATATATCGGCCGAAAGATATTCGAAAAGATGACATCCATGAATTAAGGCGGGAGATGAGCCAATGTTAAATACGAAAAACAAGTCCGACCGATTTATTTATCATTTCAATCCAGAAGAAACTGAGATTACAATGCAGACGAAAAATCTGGAGGTTTATTATGGCAAAAGCCTTGCCATGCACAACGCCGACATTCAGTTTCAGAAAAATACGATCACCGCACTGATTGGCCCGTCTGGTTCTGGGAAATCCACCTATTTGCGGTCGTTGAATCGAATGAACGATGACATTGCGACCGTTAAGGGACAAATCCTTTATCAGGGAGTCGACATTAACCAACCCAAGATTGACGTATACGAAGTCAGACGACGGATTGGGATGGTATTTCAACGGCCGAATCCGTTTGCCAAATCAATTTACGGCAACATTACCTTTGCACTAGAACGCCGTGGCGTTCATGATAAACGGGTTCTTGATGAAGTTGTTGAAAAGACGTTGAAGCAGGCGGCTGTTTGGGATCAGGTAAAAGATAACCTGCATAAAAGTGCGCAATCACTTTCAGGTGGGCAAGCCCAGCGAGTTTGTATTGCAAGGGCTTTGGCAGTTGAACCGGACGTTTTATTGTTGGATGAGCCGGCCAGCGCCCTTGACCCCGTTTCTACTCAACAACTTGAACAGACCTTGCGTGAGTTGAAAAAAGACTACACGATTATTATCGTCACCCATAACATGCAACAGGCTGCCCGGTTGAGCGATTACACGGTATTCTTTAATTTAGGTGAAGCAATTGAGTATAATAAAACTCGGAAAATCTTTACCAGACCTAAGATTGAATTGACCGACGATTATGTATCAGGAAACTTTGGATAGGAGGGGCCAGTAATGACAGAACCAATTCTTTCAGCGACTGATCTTGATTTGTTCTATGGAGACTTCCAAGCCCTCCATGGGATTAGCCTTGGCTTTGATGAACATAAGATTTCAGCGTTAATTGGGCCATCGGGTTGTGGAAAATCGACCTTTCTTCGCTGTCTCAACCGAATGAATGACATGATCGATGGGGTTAAAATTGACGGCAAAGTCACTTTTCACGATCAAGATATTTATTCTTCACAAGTTAATTTGGTAGAATTGAGAAAGTCGATTGGAATGGTGTTTCAACAACCCAACCCGTTTCCATTTTCGGTGTATGATAATATTACTTATGGCCTGCGGATCGCCGGTATTCGTGACAAGCAGAAGTTGGACGCCATTGTTGAACGAAGTCTCAAGCAGGCAGCTGTTTGGGACGAAGTTAAAGATAATTTATACGACAACGCCCTCTCGTTTTCTGGTGGGCAACAGCAGAGAATCTGTATCGCAAGAGTTTTGGCGGTATCACCTTCTGTTATTTTAATGGATGAGCCAACCAGTGCATTGGATCCAATTTCCAGTGCTAAAATTGAAAATACCCTTTTGGAACTAAAAAAGGATTATACTATTATTATTGTGACCCATAACCTGCAGCAGGCTTCCCGAATTTCGGACAAGACTGCGTTCTTCATGGAAGGTCGGGTCGTTGAATATGATGATACAACCAAAATGTTTGTGAATCCCGATGACAAGCAAACAGAAGATTACGTCAGCGGACGATTTGGATAGGAGAGACGCCCATGGGGAAAGTTTTTGACGAAGAGATTATTACTTTAAAAGCAGATTTTATGAAATTGGGGGCATTGGTGAGCCAGGCGGTTGCCAACGCTGGACAGTCATTTATTGATCACGATACCAAAGCTGCTGAAACGGTGGTTACCAATGACCATGAGATTAACCATCTCCAGATCCATATTGAAAAACGTTCCTTTGAAATGATTGCTTTGTATCAACCAGTGACCGGCGATTTAAGAGAAGTTGTCGGGATCTTAAAGGCAGTGACCGATTTGGAGCGGGCAGGTGACCATGCCCGAAATATTGCCAGATCAACGCTCGATATTAAGGGTGAGGAGCGAATTCCTGAGGTTGAATCGATTATTGCGACCATGACCAAAGAAGTCAGTCAGCAATACAACGAGTCGATAGATTCATATGGCGAGGCCGACGAAAAGAAGGCTAAGCAGACCGCTCAATTGTTCGATAAAAGGATTGATCAATTGTATAACGATATCGCTGCTCCCAGCTATCAAGCAATGGCCAAGCACCCTGATATTGTGAATTCGGCGATCATTTACTTAAATGTCGCTAAAGACCTTGGTCGAATCAGCGATTATAGTACAAACATTTGCGAGTGGACGGTTTATCTAGCAACTGGTAAAATTATTGAATTAAATTAAGAATGGTTGTTTTTTGCACTGCAGACTTGATTGCAGTGCCTTTTTTAGATAGTCTTAAGTTAGAATTATTTGACTGGAGGTAACCTTATGAAGACAGGTAAAAAATTAACTCGCTCATCGACAGACCGAGTCATTTCGGGTGTGCTCGGCGGAATTTCGGAATATTTTGGCTGGAACTCAAGCTTGGTTAGAATTTTATTTATTGTATTAGCTTTTACACCAGGCATCAACCTGCTGACAATCTTGTCGTACATTGTCATGATTGCGATTATCCCGAGCGATGGAACCGGCGACTCATTCATGAATCAGTTTCGGTCTGGTGTGTCGACTGATGGGACCTCCCGCAAATCACGAAAAGTAATCCATGATGTTGAAGAGAAAAATGTTGATGATCATCAGAAAAGAGGCTGACAGTGAGATTTTTAACAATGGTTTTGGTAGACACATTAGTGTTTGTCGCCTTGAGTGGTTTTTTCCCGGCTAATTTTTATGTTTCCAGTGTTGGGATAGCAGTCATCGCCGCGCTTGTCCTGGCAGTCTTAAATTGGGTGGTAAGGCCAATTATTACTATTTTATCACTTCCAATTAACTTTTTAACCCTTGGGCTGTTTTCCATTGTGATCAATGGTTTGATGCTGGAAATGACCTCGGCAATTGTTGGTGCCGGCTTTCGGTTTTCGTCATTTTGGATGGCAATGCTGGTGGCAATCCTGATGTCTGTGATCAGCACCATTATTGCCCAATATTTTCGCCGGCCTTAAAGACTAAATGGCGTCTACGTGCTAAAATTATAGTGATTATTAAGGAGTGATAAATTTGGCCGATAGTGTGAGCGTTGCCGATTTGGTTGAAAATGCCAGGCTGGATGTGTATTATGGCAAGGAATATTTGGATGAGCGAACGATCTCAACAAGTGATATTTCTCGACCAGGCTTGGAATTAACCGGATTTTTTAATTATTATCCTGCAAAACGAATTCAATTACTTGGAATTACTGAAATCTCCTACTCAAAAGGGATGACTCATGAAGCGCTGCTGGATGTCATGCAGCAGATGTGTCAACCGCAGACTCCGGCATTTGTTGTGTCGACTCAATTGGATCCACCTGAAGAATTACTAGAAGCTGCTAAGAAAGAGCATATTCCAGTCTTAGGTTCCAAATTAACGACTTCTCGGGTCTTGAGTAACATGACCAACTATTTGGAAGATAAGTTGGCAGAACGTAAGTCGATCCATGGCGTTCTCGTGGACGTTTACGGATTAGGAATCATGATCACTGGAGACAGCGGGATTGGTAAGAGTGAAACTGCCTTGGAGCTGGTGAAACGAGGACATCGTTTGATCGCAGATGACCGAGTTGAAGTGTACCAGCAAAATGAACAAACCTTGGTTGGAACTGCGCCGGCCATTCTGCGGCATTTGCTTGAAATTCGTGGGATTGGGATTATCGATGTCATGACCCTGTTTGGGACCGGTGCGGTTAGAAGTCAGACCAATGTTTCGTTGATCATTCACTTGGCGAATTACTCTAAGGAAGCAAAGTTTGATCGCTTAGGTAACGGAACCCAAAACGTTCATATTTTTGACGTTGATGTGCCCAAGATTACAATTCCGGTTCGAACTGGTCGGAACCTTGCAATCATTATTGAAGCGGCCGCAATGAACTTTAGAGCGCAAAGCATGGGGTACGATGCCACTGAAACCTTTGATCGCAATTTGAATAACTTGATCAAAGTCAACAGCAAGGCTGACGCCACGCATAAAAAAGAAGAAAAAAATCTTGCCGAAAAGAATAAAGGCCTGATTGGCGAAGATCCAAAAAAAAGCGACGATAGTGGGAGATAGATGTAGTGTTGAATTTTAAGGCTTTGGCTCTCAACCCAATTGCTTTTAATTTAGGGCCAATTGAAGTTCACTGGTATGGAATCATTATTGCCAGTGGTGTCATTTTAGCGGTTTACCTCGCCGTTACCGAGGGTAGGAAACGTGGTATCAATCCCGATGATATTTATGATATGATTTTATGGGCGCTGCCGGCAGCCTTGATTTGTGCCAGGTTATATTATGTCATCTTTCAGTGGCCGTATTACCAAGCCAATCCCGGTGAAATTATCAAGATTTGGGACGGTGGAATTGCCATTTATGGCTCGCTGATTGGGGCAATGATCGTGGTTATCTGGTTTTGTCGCAACCGCTTTATTCCAGTTTGGTTGATGCTTGATGTTGCCGCTCCAACCGTGATTCTGGCGCAATCAATTGGTCGCTGGGGCAATTTTATGAATCAAGAAGCGTTCGGAAAAGTGACCACCCTGCATTATTTGCAGGCATTACATCTACCAGATTTCATTATTACTCAAATGAATATTGGAGGTGCGTACCGTCAACCAACCTTTTTGTATGAATCAATTTGGAGCCTGCTAGGATTTTGCGTTTTGATGACATTGCGGCACAACCCTCACTTGTTCAAACAAGGAGAGGTATTTCTTACCTACGTGATGTGGTATTCGTTCGGTAGATTCTTCGTCGAAGGAATGCGGACAGATAGCTTGATGCTGTTTAATTTGCGGGTGTCACAAATTTTGTCAATTATTCTTTTCTTCGGGGCAATTGCCTTAATTGTTTATCGCCGGAGGAATCAGGTGAATCCCTGGTATTTAGAGGGGACAAACCTCAGAAGTAAAACAACGCCAATAAAGGAGAAAAATAATGTCTAAAAAAATTGCAGTACTCGGTGCCGGATCATGGGGCAGCGTGTTGGCCAACTTGCTGGATGAAAATGGCTCGGATGTCAAACTATGGTCATACAATCCTGATCAGGTCAAAGAATTCAACACAGATCACACAAATTCCAAGTATATTAAAGACTTCACCTTTTCTGATTCCATTATTGCTTACAACAATTTGGCAGAAGCAATTGACGGGGTTGATTACATACTGTTTGTTGTGCCAACTCAGGTCACCCGATCAGTAGCCAAACAGGTTGCCAAAATCTTGGCCGATCGGGATCAATACGTGAACATCATTCATGCGTCTAAGGGGATTGAAGAGAAAACTTATCTCCGGTTATCACAAGTCCTTTCACAAGAAATTGATCCTAAAAATCGGAAGTCAATTTCTGTCATTTCGGGACCGAGTCAGGCTGAAGATGTTGTGAGAAAAGACATCACCTTAGTGACCGTTGCCAGTGATAATCAAAAGGCGGCCAAAGATATTCAGGGATTGTTCATGAATAATTACTTCCGAATTTATACAAGTGATGACGTGATCGGGGTTGAAACCGGTGCTGCATTGAAGAACATTATTGCGCTGGGCGCTGGTGCCTTGTATGGCCTCGGTTATAAAGATAACGCCAAAGCGGCTCTGATGACCCGAGGCTTGGCAGAAATTTCTCGTCTTGGGACTTCATTTGGAGCCAACCCATTGACCTTCATTGGGCTATCCGGAGTTGGTGATATTATTGTGACGGCTACCAGTCGTAATTCACGAAATTGGCGGGCTGGTAATGAACTGGGTCAAGGTAAGTCCCTTGATGAAGTGGTTAAGAACATGGGCATGGTGATTGAAGGAATTGCCACAACCCGGGCTGCTTATGAACTATCTAAGCAACGGGGTGTTGACATGCCAATCACAAGTGCGATTTACCATGTGCTATACGATGGTGCTGACATCAAAGAAACCATTAATCAATTGATGACCCGTGAAGGGCGTTCAGAAATCGAATAATTTTTGATTGGTAAGAAAGGGAGACAGATAAAATGCAGAGAAAAGTAACCAAAGCAGTCATTCCGGCAGCAGGACTTGGAACCCGTTTTTTACCCGAAACCAAGGCACTACCAAAAGAAATGTTACCAATTGTGGACACCCCAACCATTCAATTTATCGTTGAGGAAGCCAAAAAATCAGGCATTAAAGATATTGTCATCGTGATTGGCAAAGGGAAACGGTCAATTGAAGACCATTTTGATTCCAACCCCGAATTGGAAATGAATTTGGAAGAACGCCATAAGAACCAAATTTTGGAGACTATTCGCAAGACTAACGATATGAATATTTACTTCATCCGCCAGTCTCATCCAAGAGGATTAGGGGATGCCATTTACACTGCCCGCAGCTTCATCAGCAATGAGCCGTTTGTGGTCATGCTGGGTGATGATGTGATGGAAGACAAAGTCCCATTGACAAAGCAACTTATGAACAGTTTCCAGGAGACTGGCGCTTCTACTTTGGCGGTTAAGCGGGTTGCCCATAAAGATATTTCAAAATATGGCGTGATTGATCCGTCTGAAGAAGTTCGCCCAGGATTATTTAACGTTAAGAAATTCGTTGAAAAACCCTCTCCAGAAAAGGCTCCAAGTGACTTGGCCATTATTGGCCGGTACTTGTTGACTCCTGAAATTTTTGGGATTTTGGAACACGCTAAACCAGATGACTCTGGTGAAATCCAACTGACCTCAGCAATTGATGAATTGAACCAGACACAGCGGGTTTTTGCTCATGAATTTATGGGTAGCCGCTTTGATACGGGTAACAAATTAAGTTGGCTCAAAACCAACATTATCTTTGGCCTTAGGCATCCGGAAATTGCGGATGGCTTGCGAGCTTATCTCAAAGATCTTGGTAAACAACTTGCTGACGAAGATAAGCCAAGTAAGAGCTAATTGCTGGACAGACTTACTAATTCATAGTAACTTTAACTTCGTGAGTATCAATGTTTCAACAAAGGAGGATTTAAATGGCAAAACAATATGATGTCGTTATTATCGGCGCCGGCCCCGGTGGGATGACGGCTGCCCTCTACGCATCCCGGGCCAATCTATCCGTTGCGATGATTGATCGTGGAATTTACGGTGGCCAAATGAACAATACTGCTTCAATCGAAAACTATCCCGGCTTTAAATCAATCATGGGACCTGACCTTGCTCAAAATATGTATGACAGTTCGATCAATTTTGGAGCTGAATATGTTTATGGTGCTGTGCAGTCAATTGAAGACCATGGTGACACCAAGGTCATTAAAACTGAGAGCGATGAATTGGAAGCTAAAGTTGTGATTATTGCAACTGGCTCTGAGTACAAGAAACTCGGTATTCCTGGCGAAAAAGAATATGGCGGCAAGGGTGTTTCGTACTGTGCTGTATGTGATGGTGCCTTCTTTAAGAATAAGCACGTTGTGGTTGTAGGTGGTGGCGATTCTGCAATCGAAGAAGCTTCCTATCTTGCAGGGATTGTTGATCATGTCACTGTGATCCATCGCCGTGATCAATTGCGCGCTCAGCAAGTGATTCAGGATCGGGCATTTGCCAACGACAAAATTGATTTTGTTTGGAATACTAACGTGACTGAGGTCGTTGGTGATGATACAAAAGTCACTGCTGTCAAGGTTCATAACAATCAGACTGATGAAGATTCTACCATTGAAACGTCAGGAGTGTTTATCTACGTTGGCTTACTGCCAATGACTGAACCCTTCAAGAGTTTGAAGATTACCGACGCCGATGGCTGGATTAAAACTGATGACCAAATGGAGACTTCAATCCCTGGTGTCTATGCGATTGGAGATGTTCGTGAAAAAGAACTTCGCCAAATTGCAACTGCTGTCGGTGAGGGCGGGATTGCCGGCCAACAAGCCTTTAAGTATATTGAGGCTCATCGTTCAAGCAATAAAGCTCAAGTTTAATTTTATCAAACCAAATCATTCGCTTTTAATAGCGGTTGATGTAATATGAATAGTGAGAATAAAGAGGTTGGATTGAGGTGTACCCCAAAAGTTAAAGTAAATATTTGCTTGTCTTTCCTAGGCGGCACGGAGTCGATAGCTTATCGGC
>NZ_JAUCAP010000063.1:0-14571 GCF_030361045.1 Lentilactobacillus sp. TOM.63 | reverse complement strand
TATAGCCGAGTAGTGCTCCGAAAAACTGGTGCTAAACATATAAGGGCGCCTGAATCAAAATCCAAAACCAGGATTTTTTTGTCCGCCGTTATATCGCAATAACGTGCTCCGACGCAATTGACACTAACTTCCAAGAGGCTCCTGATCTAAATCCCAAAACCAGGATTCCCGATTTCCCCTATATAGCCGAGTAGTGCTCCGAAAAACTGGTGCTAAACATATAAGGGCGCCTGAATCAAAATCCAAAACCAGGATTTTAATTCAGGCGCCCTTATACGACCGCACCAAAACGTTTTTCTCCGCACGCTTACTTATTTTTCTCATACAATATCTGTTCAAACTTCTCCCTCAAACTCTCAGTTAGCATAATAATGTTCTTTGGGGTTCTATTGATACTTAAGTCAAAGCAGAACCTCAACGGGACGCCCATGTTATAATCTTCTTCGTAGGCTTTTACTTGCTTTGGATCGATTTCGCTTGTGTAGCCCATCAGGTATTTCATCCCGACTCGCTTGTGGGGATCCCATTCAGATACATTCTTCTGACCATCCAGCAGGCCACTCACGTTAATTGCCTCCAGTGCCCTCACCAGTGTACTGGTATTACTAATCTTATGCTGGACACCTAAGAAGACAATATATCGCTTCAACACTGGGATAACCGATGTGAAGAAAACATTTGTGGCCGCAATTCTTTGCGGAAATAATTCTGAAACTACTTCTGTAACAGACTTTGCAGTATACCGCCTCGGACTCCGTAGTTGATATTTATAAGCCAAACCAACGAATGCCTGGGTAATATAAAAGGCAGCTGCTTTTTCTGGCTTATTTAATTTTTGAAATGAGCGGGTTGTCCGAAAGCGATTAAACCATAGACGATTATTTTCAACTTGCTTTTCAAATTCGACTTCCGAATAAGCTGTTCGTTGTTGCACAAGACCGCCCCCTCTACTTAAGATATTAACACGCTCAACGATTTTTAAGAATGAATTTGACCTTGATCATTTTCAAAGCAAATGAAATATTATACAATGAAGTTCATTGTTCATTTAAGGAGAATAGATACATAATGGCTAAACTACAGGACTTCCACCAACGCTTCTATTATCTCTGCTTATCAATAATTATAAACGCCGCTGGCAACGCCCTTGCCATCTCAAGTAACCTTGGGAGCGCTGTCTGGACCGGATCTGCAGTGAATTTATCTAAATGGGTCAACATCCCGCTTGGTAATACTTTATTCATCTACGGAATTATTGTCACCATTGCCAATCAATTGCTCATTGGCTCATTTGACCGCAGGCGATTTGTTTCAAACCTGCTATTTACATTGCCCTTCAGTTACTTAGTTCAGTTCGCCCAATTTATTTTTGATTCAATCGGCGTTCCCAGCTTGGATTTCTGGGCCCGAATTATTTTAGACATCATTGGCTTGTTTGGGGTTGCCGTGGCTGTTTCAATGTATTCGCGGGCAAACCTCATCATGCACCCAAATGACGACCTGGCATACATTATTCGCTTCAAATTTATCCACGGCAGCGCCATTTTGTCACAATGGCTCAGCTACATTCCACCAGTCATTATCATCACAGTTTCCTATTTCTCAACTGGCAAAATCTACGCCATCGGTTTTGGAACCGCGTTTGCCTTGATTTTTCAAGGGGCAATGATGAAGTGGTCGGACACCCACGCCTTTCCAAAGCTTAAGCATCACGTTGATCTCTAATGAAGGAACTAATTTGCTTTTTCGTCTTCTTCGTTTCAAGAAGGTTTTCCCATAGCGCATAATCATGAAAACCATCCCGAAAGTTCGTCACAGTGACTTTTATATTTGTCGTTGCCTCTAAAGCAGCGACAAATTTTTTATCGCTCGGAACCAACAATTCATTGTCGCCGTAAAAGATTTGCAGGGAACCAGTCAATGACTTGCTCGGCAAATAAGGATCAATCCAATGCAGACCTCCTAAGCCTAATTTGAACTCCGTCGCAATTTGTTTGAGGACGTCAAAATCCAGCATGACATCTTCAGTTGCCCTATCAGCAAATTCCGAATCATTTAAATCCAAATCCAACCATGGGGAGATCAGGACGGTCCCAGCAATCTGATTGGCGTGTTGAAACAGCAATTGAGCCGCAATTACAGCGCCAGCCGAATCAGCAATCAAAAAGATGGGCAACTCGTTGGCGGCCACCTTCTGCAAAGCAGTGGCTGCAAATTTCGAAATATCAGCCGCAGAATGCGTTGGCAATAAAGGAAAATCCGCAATCTTCAGTCGACTACCTGATAATTCTGCAATCGAACGAATCATTGTCAACTGATCTTCATTCATTGGCACTCGAAATGCCCCGCCATGGAAATATAAAAGTTGACTAGCCGAATCTGGGACTACATCAAGTGTCACCAACCGCCCGTGGTCAAATTGATCAATTATCGCTCCAGCTGGCGGTTCATCGAAAAGATTAAGCTTTTGATTCGGGTGTAAGAAACTTTGGCTAATTATCTGTTTATAATTTTGCACTCGAAATTGTTTCAGCAACCGTCTTGCCGCAAAACTCATGGAATTCACCGCCTCCTTTCACTCCTTACTGTACTACAACCAGCGAAATAAGAACTGCTTTTTGTACTTTCCACTAAAGTTCACACTTTCTTCACAATTTGTTCAATCTTTGACCACATTCTTCGATTATAGTTGTATTTGAAATGTGAGTTTACTAATAACTTACGTTAGCAATAGATTAAATCCCCCTTTAATTTATTACTTTTGTATTCATATTCTTCCCCTAGAATATAGGTATCTTGAGATAAGGCATCCCCGTGCCTTATCTTTTTTCTTCCTTAAATTTAAAAGTTCACACTTTCTTCACAATTTATTCAATCTTTAGCAACAAACCCCAGATATACTGAAAGTATAAGTTATGAAGCGAGCGAATCACTTCATATCGGTAGCAAATTGAATCCCCCTTTAGTTTGTTACTGTAGTATTCATATTCTTCCCCTATAATATAGGTATTTTGAGATAAGGCATCCCCGTGTCTTATCCTTTTTCTTCAAGAACTGATTTTGTCTCTCACCCAATAGACAAAAGTAAAAAGAACAACATATTCAGCGAACTGCGACAAAATGAATTTTATTTGTCACAGTTCTTTTTTTCCAAAATACATATCGCGACACAGCAGGCTTTTCCACTTCCTTTTTGTGAGTTCACAAAAAAATCATAATTTCGCCATTTTTTAGTAATATTTGTCCTGTATATTAAAAGCATGGAAAGAGATAAACAATGTTTATTTCTTCTCACCCCCCAATAATGAGTGATAAATTAATCCCCCCATTAATTTGTTGCTTTTCATATTCATATTCCCCTCAGAATATTGATACTAAAGATAAGGCTTCCCCCGCCTTATCTTTTTTTGTTGTGTGCAAAAGTAAGTGTGCGGAGCAAAGCGGTTAGAAAGCGGAGCATAAGTCTCCTCTGCCAGAAATTCCCGGTTCTGAAATTTTTGGCAGAGTTTTTTATGTGTAGCTTTCTGCTTTGCGGAGCAGTCCTAATCTACATATCCACAGGAATGTTGGAACTGTCCAGCCTTCAATCATGTCTCCTCACCGCCAAAATTGATTGCCAATCTATGATCATAAGGAATAAAATGACACTGACAACTCCGATAATGGTCAACCAATCGAACTGACCGTGAATGAAGCTCACCACTGGATCGACTAGCAAAATAATCCCAGAGATATTTAGAACAACAATTAAGAAGCCACCCATCAATTTTCTACCTATCAAACTGCTCACCTACTTTGAAGGGTTGACCATCGTAAAATAACGTTTAATTTTACCATCATCAAATCATTTTTGAGAAGGAAAAGCAATGAAATACAAGCCCAAATATCAGTCACGTTTCAAAAAACATTATCAAAATATGGTCCGCGCGAATCGCTATTCAAAAGCTGATTTTAGTAAAATCGAGCAACAGCTACTTAACGGTCAGCCAGTCGCCGAAAAATATGACGACCACGTTATCAAAAGTCGCAAACCCCAGCGAGCACTCTTTATTAAGGGAAGTTGGCTACTAATTTATGAAATTGTGGGCGATACGATTCGCTTTTTGGACACCGGCAGACATGGCGAAATTTAGAATGAAATCACTTGTATCCCCATCATATTGATTCCCAGCCGCTTCCCCTGATATGATGATGCATACTGAAGTCCGTTTATTTTCTATATGATTGATTTGAAGGTTACTTGGAATAAGTGAGCCACTTATTTTGCATTGGCACTCACAGCCAATTATTTTTAGCTTTGCCAACAAAATCAGGATCAAATGCAAGCGTCTACCAATTCTTTCGCGTGCATTTGATCCCTTTAATTTTGAGATATTAATGGTTTGACATCCTAAATGTAATAAACTTGCAGACCACCCAGGCTGACTTTCCCCGTTAGATATACAGTTGGGCCGTCATGCGGTGAATCTCTACTAAAAATTTCAATATTACTCATATATGGATCAATATTATTAACGATCTGCCAATCTTTCGGCACAAACAGCTTGATGCCACACATATAGCCGTCCACATTGATTGTTGCTTCATCGCCGGTAATGACGGCCTTATCAAAATACGCCTTAACACCCGACATTGAGGCGTGGATAGTCGCCAATTTAAAATCATTCGATTCAATATAGCGAACTGTATCCCCCATCGAGGCATTAATCGTGGTAGTGGAATGCTCCGATGAATTGATTGTTTCATCGCCCCAATCATCACCATAGTCCCACCCAGATGCCCGCTTCCATGCACGGCCATGATGCCAGTAATAATGTGGGTGAAAAATAATTGACAATCCGATTGTCACCAAAAGTGCAATGCCCAAAATCGACCAAGGAACCATTTTTGTGATTCCAAGTGGAGCCGCGTATAACATACTTAGAAATGCCAGTGAAAAAACGCTCCCAGCAATGTTGAGATCCACTAATGAAGATAACAGAATAATTGCCAGAATGATCGTCATCACGATCGTGAAGATACTAATGTGGAAATTCAACCAGCCCATCCCAACAACCAACCATGCAATGGCGGCCGCTAGAAAAACAATTCCAGCAATCCACCGGTGTCGATTTATTCGATTCATTTCACTTACCCTCTCCTTTCCAGTCGGTCTTTCAAAGGTCGGTAATACCGTCTGGATACATAAACCTGCTTATTGGAATCTTGAAACTTCACCACCACACCCGCTACCGAGCGTGTCAAGGAAAGGATGTTGTGCAAATTGATGATTGCTGACTTGGAAATTCTGATGAACTCCCCAGTCAGCATCATCTCCAGTTCGTATAGCCGGTGATGGATCACGTATTCATCGTCAACCGTATGGGCATGGACTTGCCGATTCTCAGTTTCAAAAAACAAGATATCACTCGGATCAAGGTAATATTCACTATCACCTTTGTAGAAAACCAGCGATTGAACTTCTCTAGTCTGAGCATTAAGAACATCCACCAATTGTGAAACCTCGGCATCATATTTGGGTGTCCTAATGACAATTTCCTTGTTTTGCAGATCATCGTCAATTTCCACACGAACTTTCATGAACACCATCTCTTCCTGGTACAAGTATTATTAGACCATTTATTGGACACTTTGCATAGCTATTTTGGGTAACCGGTAAGTTAGCCCCACTAAGTGGTCACTTTTGAATAATAAAACTGTCTAAGTATTAGTCGGTAAATTGTTTGTGAAGTCAACTCCGATCAGAATTTTATAATGATCAAGTTTACAACAAGCACCGGTTCTCCATCATTAAGCAAAAGCGGCAATGCATTCCAAAATCAGAATGCACTGCCGTTTTTCACTTGAATTCTGAGACCAAATTCCCATTCGCCCTAATCTGTAGCCCAGCTGGGCACTCGATTGCTTGGAATGCTCAATTATTTGTTAAATTGTTGATACTTTGGCGTTCTACAATTTGAACTGGTGTATATTCCTGTTGGATCTTTTTAGCGGCCGGATGCATTTCAATCGATTGGAGATATTTGACCCCCTCAATGCCCATCTTGTAAAAATCTTGGGAAATGCTGGTCAGCTGTGGTTGTACCATTTCACACATCTCTGTACCATCAATGCTTAGAATTGAAATATCGTCAGGCACTTTCAATCCGAGAATTCGCGCTTGATTAAGAAGGCCAACCCCAGCTGCATCACTCCCAGCGATGATGGCTGTTAACTCTGTATGAGCACCGTAGTTTACCATGGCTTGCTTCCCAGCCGCATAACTATAATCGCCAAGTTGAACCCATTGATCCCGTGGAAGAATACCGGCCTCTTTGAGTGCTTGCTGATAGCCAGCTAACCGCAAGCGACCGGTATAAGGATACTTGTCAATTGCAGCCAATCCAATTTTCCGGTGACCTTTATTCAGTAGAAATTGAGTTGTTTGGTAGCCAATCTGCCAATCGTCAGAACTCACAAACGGTAATGCAGGATCATCGAGACTAATTGACAGAAAGCAAAATGGAATTTGAGATTCTTGCAGTAACGCAACATTATCAGCTGCAAGAGCGATCGATAACAACAAAATCCCCCTAACTGGCCGTTCAATCACGGTTAGTAGTGCCTTCTTCTGCTCAACTGGATCAGCACTATGAGAATAAACAATGATCAAATTTAGACCATTTTTCTCAGCTTCAGCTTGAATCCCATCAATAATTTGGCCTGAAAAGCTCGTTTTAACTGAACTCACAACCGCGGCAATTACATTGCTGCGCTGCTTAACAAGTTCCACAGCTGCCCGGTTCTTTTTATATCCTAGTTCTTTAGCAACCTTACGAATTCTCTCAGTCATTGCTGGTCCAACTCCCGGTTTATTCGAGAGAACTCGGGATACCGTCGACGGGGCAACCCCAATTTTTCTCGCGATATCTTTAATTGTGGCTGCCATTCGACGATCTCCTTTCATTCATTTAGTATTAATTCTACCCAAATTTTCGTAAAATGGAATAGCAATTATGTTGAGTGGTGATATCATGCTCACTTACCCTCGTGAACAATATAAACGGAGAAGCCACCGATAACCATCGCAACAAAGCCGATAACCATCATCATTGATTGGCTATTTCCAAGCATTGGAAAAATCAGAAAACTTAACAAGGAGCCAAAAATTTGTGGTAAACAAATTGCGATATTAAATAAACCAAGATAAGCCCCCTCATTTTGACCATCGAGTGACGATGTTAATAACGTAAATGGCAATGTATTAATGGTGAAATTACCAATGCCATATAAGGCAAATGCGGCAAGCGCAATCCATTTATTTCCGGTAGTTGCAGTGATAATAATACTAATTGCGTCGGCAAATAGTCCGAATGAATACCAGAATTTTCGTTGGGTTGGCTTGGTTTTCGCATAGACAAAGCCCCAAAGCAGAGCGGCAACACTATAAAACGCCGTCATTACCCCATACCAATTACCGGCAGCTTGAAAGCCTGCTGAAGCTGGGTCACTTGTATGCCAAATATTATTAGCCATGGCGCCGGTTGCATAGGTCCAAGTATACATAATCCCGATCCAACTGAACAATTGGACAATTGAAAGTTCCCAGAAAGCGCGGGGAGCCGTTTTGACCAAGCTCCAAAGACTAGGCGTTTTGGCAGCCTGTTTTTGTAAATCAATTCCATGATATTTGGCCAGCGTTTTGGGATCATATTCTTTAACATTAAAAATTGTTACAAAACTAGTCACTAACAATACTGCAGCACCAATCAAGTAAGCCCAGATAACTGTCTTTGGTACCTCTCCTTTGGCAGCGGTATTTGACATGCCAAACATTGTCAAAATATAAGGTAACAGTGCGGCTAAAATTCCGCCTGCATAACTGAAAATTTGCTGCCACGACCATACCAAATTTTTCTGATCATTGTTAACCATGTCACCAGCAAGCATTCGGTAGGGCGCCAAACAGATATTACTAAACAAATCCATCAATGCAATGGCAATCGCTGCATATGAAAGTGCTAATAACGAACCATAGCCAAACCCAAAGGATCCGGTAAACGGCAACATAATCATGACGATCACAGCAATCGGTGTTCCAAATAATAAGTATGGAATTCGCCGACCCCAGCGAGTCCAAGTCCGGTCAGAATATTTTCCTAATAATGGCTGGACAATCATCCCTAACAATGGTGGTAATAGAAAGAAGAAACCGAGGCTGTTTGGATTAACCCCAATGGTCTGGGTGATTCGACTCATTTGTGAGCCCTGCAATGTAAATGCCACGTTCACCCCAATACAACCAAACGTCATGGCAAAGATGGTTCTCATCGGTAACGTTGGCATTTGATTGTCGAGAGTACCCTGCTCAGGCGTAGGCGCAGAATCTTCTGGTGAAACGTTGGTAACTTTTGACATATTAATTCCCCCTAAGGATTTAACAGATAATTCAATATTTCTCAATTTAGATTTTAAGGGACGTTCATACTTTAATAAGAGTAAACTTTTGCCTCAAATGGACGCAGGTGATCACCAAGGTCATCCGCGTAATTACTAATTAATAATTTTGCATCTTTTGGAGCATCATAATGACGATTTAAGTCATGTGCTGTGTCATTTAAAATAACTAGTAGGGTCATCTCGGTATTTTTCCGTGTGAAGGCATAGACTTCCTCATCATTTTCATTGCCAGCAACCAATTGATATTTACCGTCAGTAATTACCGGCAGCGTGTGTCGCAACTCAATTAACTTTTGGTAGTAATAAAAGACTGAATCGGGATCTGCGAGCGCTCGTTCGACATTGATCGTTTTATAATTTGAATTCATGTGTTCCCAAGGATCATGTGCTGAAAAGCCGGCATTTTTACCCGAACTCCACTGCATTGGTGTTCTCGCATTATCTCGGCTATGAAGTCCCAAATATTTGATCATTGATTTACTATCAATGAGATGTTCATCTTCAACGAATTGTTGATAGGCGTTAATCGAGTCAATATCAACATAGTCATCAATTGACTTGAAATATGCGTTAGTCATTCCAATTTCTTCACCTTCGAAGATATAAGGCGTTCCTTGTTGCATGTGAAGCATGGTTGCAAGCATTTTGGCACTAAGCACTCGATTCTCCTCAGTCGAATCATCCCCAAAGCGAGAAACCACCCTCGGCTGATCATGATTATCCCAATAAAGCGAATTCCATGCTGTTCCTGATAACGCTTCCTGCCATTTGGTTAGATTAGCCCGCAAATCTTTCAAAGATGCTTTACGATCTCCCCAACGACCCAACGTTGGATTATCACTGCCATCTAACCCCATGTGCTCAAACTGAAAAACCATGTTAAGTTCCTTGTCATCGAAGTTGGCATATTGTCGAGCTTCAGTTACATTTACACCGGGCATTTCACCGACAGTTACCAAATCATGCTTACTCATCACATTTTGGTGCATTTCCTGCAAGAATTCGTGGATCCGATGACCGTTGGCAACGAGCGGCTCAGGATTAGCATACTTTTCGTGATCAGCTTTTTTACCATCAGGGAGTCCCTTCGGCTTAGAAATATAATTGATGACATCCATTCGAAAACCGTCGACTCCTTTATCAGCCCACCAGTTCATCATGTCATAAATTGAATGACGCATCTTGGGATTTTCCCAATTTAGATCCGGCTGTTGGGGGGCAAATAGATGCAGGTAATACTGATCAGTTTCTTCATCATATTTCCAAGCTGGACCCGTAAAAAAGGATCCCCAGTTATTTGGATTTTCACCATTCTTTCCATCTCGCCAAATGTAGTAATCTCGATATGGATTATCTTTACCCTTACGTGATTCTTGGAACCATTTATGCTCATCCGAAGTATGGTTAACCACTAGATCCATCATAATTTTGAGGCCTAGTGAATGTGCCTTGGCAAGTAATGCATCGAAGTCCGCCATATCACCAAACGTTGGATTAATTGCCTGATAATCAGAAATATCATAGCCATTATCAACTTGCGGTGATTCGTATATTGGACTTAACCAAACAATATCGACCCCCAATTTTTTTATATAATCTAGCCTGCTCGTAATTCCCTTTAAATCACCGATGCCATCATCATCGCTATCTTGAAAGCTTGCAGGATATACTTGATAAATAACAGCATTCCTCCACCAATTGTCCAAAGAATATCACTCCTCTATTCAGTATTTAAAAATTACGCAAACGATTGCGTAATTAATGTAAGCCCTTTCAACTGAATTGTCAATAATTCTTTTAAAAAAAGTTCCACAAGCCAACAATTGCTTAAAATCTGGCTTGTGGAACTTGTACTTTTTTTATTGTGATTGGAAAGAAGTTGGACTGGGGTTTAGGACAGCTCCTCCAAGCAGCAACCTGCACGTAAGCACCTCCGAGAAAAATTCCAGAATCAGGAATTCCCCTCGGAGGCGGCTTACGCTCCGGTTGCTAACCGCTTGGATCCGCTCACTTATTTATTCCAATCCCACTCGGGCAAATATCTCATCCACATGACGAATGTGATAATGATAATCAAAGGCGTCAGCAATTTGATCTTCGCTTAAGGCATCAGTAATCTTCTTATCAGCTTCGACCAAGTCACGGAATTGAACACCTTCATCCCATGATTTTTTGGTCAGTGGTTGAACTAAATCATATGCCTGTTCTCGGGTCATGCCTGAATCAATCAATTTCAACATGACACGTTGGCTATAAATCAAGCCATACGTTAAGCCCATGTTTTTCTTCATTCGTTCTGGGAAGACGGTTAATCGTTCCAAAATTCGGGAGAAACGATGGAGCATGTAATCTAGCAAGATCAATGTATCTGGAATAATGATTCGTTCTGCGGATGAATGCGAAATATCTCGTTCATGCCACAATGGGACATCTTCATAGGCGGTAATCATGTGCCCACGAACCACCCTTGCCAACCCGCAGATATTCTCTGAGCCAATTGGATTCTTCTTGTGAGGCATTGCGGAAGAGCCCTTTTGACCAGCATCAAAATGCTCTTCAACTTCATGAATTTCAGAACGTTGTAAACCACGGATTTCAGTCGCAAACTCTTCCAAGCTGGTGGCAATCAATGCCAGGGTTGAAATATAATCGGCATGCAAATCTCGCGGCAGAATCTGGCTGGTAATTTCCTGAGCATGCAATCCAAGTGAATCACACACATACTGTTCAACAAACGGTGGCACATTGGCAAAAGTTCCAACGGCGCCAGAAATTTGGCCAGCTTCCAATTCTTTTGATGCAGTTGCAAACCGGCGCTTATTCCGATTCATTTCTGAGTACCAACGGGCTAATTTCAGCCCAAAAGTTGTTGGCTCAGCTTGAACACCGTGGGTCCGGCCAATCATGACCGTATCCTTGTACTTCTTCGCTTGCTTAGCGATTACATCGATAAAATGATCAATATCTTCCTTAATAATTTTGTTGGCTTGCTTAATCCGAACGCCATAAGCTGTATCCACAACATCTGTGCTGGTGACACCATAATGGACCCATTTCTTTTCCGGACCAAGTGACTTTGAAACATCTCGAGTAAAGGCAACAATATCGTGATGGGTGACCGCCTCAATTTCAGCGATGCCATCGACATCAAACTTCGCATTCTTTTTAATCTTTTCAACGTCTTCAGCGGGGATCTTACCTAGCTTAGCCCAAGCCTCATCAATCGCAATTTCTACTTTAAGCCATGCGTCATATTGATTATGCAGGGACCAAATTTTGCTCATTTCTGGTAAAGAATATCTATCTATCATGTCGTTTCCTTTCCACTAAATATTAACATCATAATGATAGCATATAGTTCATGTTTTGACCATATTATGGAAGAAATCTTCACGTTATGTTCGTATCCGGATTTAAAGTCGAACTTTAATCGTTTTAACTCCTAAAATTATTAACGTTTTTGTTGATTAATGACTGCCATGTTGGTAGAATTAAAAATGCTGGGTACGGACCTGGCAATAAAATATAGAGGTGTTCATATGTCATCTATTGTGATTGTTGGAAGTCAATGGGGCGACGAAGGGAAGGGTAAAATCACCGATTTCTTCGGCCAAAGTGCAGATATTATCGCTCGCTATCAAGGCGGCGATAATGCCGGTCACACCATTGTATTTAACGGCCATAGTTACCACTTGCAACTGATCCCGTCAGGCATTTTTGACCAGGAAAAGTACAGTGTCATTGGTAACGGCGTGGTGGTTAATCCCAAATCTTTGATCAACGAAATGGACAATTTGAAGAAAGATGGTATCAGCACTGAGAACCTCCGGATTTCCAACCGGGCACAGGTAATCATGCCCTACCATATTCTATTCGACGGCCTGCAGGAACAAAAGAAAGATTCCAAGATTGGAACAACCAATAAGGGAATTGGCCCAGCCTACATGGATAAATACGAACGAATCGGAATTCGAATTGCTGATTTAATTGACAAAAAATCATTTGAAGAAAAACTTCGCAGGAATCTCAAGGCCAAAAATGAATTGCTAGAAAAAATCTATGATGCTAAGCCGTTGGACTTCGATACGATCTTTAATGAATACAATGAATACGCCGATCGGATCCGTCCATACGTCATTGATGCTTCCTATGTAATTAACAACGCATTAGATGATGATAAAAACGTGCTGTTTGAAGGTGCTCAGGGTGTCATGCTAGATGTCGACCACGGGACTTATCCGTTTGTCACTTCTTCGAACCCAAGCGCAGGTGGCGCAGCCGTCGGAACTGGCATTGGTCCTAACCGGATCAAAAATGTCATCGGCGTCTGCAAAGCATACACATCACGAGTTGGCGAAGGTCCCTTCCCAACTGAACTAAAGGACGCAACCGGCGATCACATCCGAGAAGTCGGCCACGAATACGGTGTTGTGACGAAACGGCCTCGTCGAATCGGCTGGTTTGACAGTGTGGTTCTCAGACATTCCGCCAGAGTCAGTGGTTATACCCATTTAGCTCTGAACTGTTTAGATGTTTTAACTGGCATTAAAACTTTAAAAATCTGTGTTGCTTATGAATTAAACGGTCAAAAGATTGATCATTATCCCGCTACTTTACGGGAACTCGACAATTGCAAACCCGTTTATGAAGAACTCCCTGGCTGGGACGAAGACATCACCAAGTGTCACACATTTGATGAATTACCAGCCAATGCCCAGAATTATTTGAACCATGTCCAAAAAGCAGTCGGTGTTCCTTATGCAACTTTCTCGGTCGGCCCTGACAGAGAGCAGACTAATGTTGTTAAAAAAGTGTGGTAGTGTGCGTAGCAAAGCGGTTAGTAATCGGAGTGTAAGTCTCCTTCTCCGGGAATCCCCGATTCTGGGATTTTTGGAGAAGGTGCTTACGCGCAGATTACTGCTTTGCGGAGCACCATTAATCTATGTAACCCAGTGCTTATACGCAGATGCCTGCTTTGTAGAGCTGTCCTAAAACCTCGGAGGTAAATCATGGAAGTATTTGATTACGAAGACATTCAACTTATCCCTAACAAGAATATCATTAAGAGTAGAAGTGAGGCTGACACATCCGTTAAGTTTGGTCCTAAGACATTCAAGATCCCCGTTGTTCCTGCAAATATGGAAACTGTTATTAATGACGACCTTGCTATCTGGTTGGCTCAAAACGACTACTTCTACGTGATGCATCGCTTCCAACCTGAAAAGCGGGAACCATTTATTAAGAAAATGCATTCGCTAAATCTTTATGCCTCAATCAGTGTTGGTATCAAACCTGCGGAATATGAATTTATCGATCAGCTGGTTGCTGACAACCAAAAGCCTGAGTATATCACGATTGATGTTGCCCACGGTCATTCTGATTACGTCATTCAAATGATTCATTATATCAAGGAACAACTTCCGGATAGTTTCTTGATTGCCGGAAATCTTGGAACGCCAGAAGCCATTCGAGAAATTGAAAACGCGGGTGCTGACGCCACCAAGATTGGTATCGGCCCTGGTAAAGCATGTATCACTAAGCTGAAGACCGGCTTTGGTACTGGCGGCTGGCAGTTAGCCGCCCTGCGTTTGTGCTCAAAGGCTGCAAGAAAGCCAATGATCGCTGATGGTGGTATTCGTTATAACGGCGATATCGCTAAATCAATCCGTTTCGGGGCTTCAATGGTCATGATCGGCTCACTTTTGGCTGGTCACGAAGAAACACCAGGTAACCTCATCAGTATTGATGGCAAGAAGTACAAGCAATACTGGGGATCTGCTTCAGAACGCCAAAAAGGCGCCTACCGAAACGTCGAAGGTCGCCAAATGCTGGTACCATACCGTGGTCACATTGCCGACACCTTGAACGAAATGCAGCAAGACCTGCAGTCATCCATTTCATATGCTGGTGGTCGCAAGTTGAATGACATTACTAAAGTTGATTACGTTATCCTTAAAAATTCGATTTTTAATGGTGATTAATTAAATATTAAGCGTCAAAAAAACGGTTTGATGACCATTATGGTTATCGAGCCGTTTTAATTAACCAAATTTTCTTGGCTCTTCGTCAACTGTTGTTGGTGAAACTAAATTCGAGTTCTAATCACTTTGTGATTAGGGCTCTTTTTGTTTT
>NZ_JAUCAP010000062.1:0-14781 GCF_030361045.1 Lentilactobacillus sp. TOM.63 | reverse complement strand
AACAAAAAGAGCCCTAATCACAAAGTGATTAGAACTCGAATTTAGTTTCACCAACAACAGTTGACGAAGAGCCATTAATCACCCAATCCCGTCCGGAAATGACCGATTAATCGCTTTAATGTTGCTGGCAACTTTTACAAGTCACGCGGCATTTTAATTTGTTAATAATCAAAGCTAATTTTCAAGTGGCTAAAGCTTGTCAATCGGCTCCTTTAGCTTTCTTGACTGATACCACAAGAATGCCCAAGCGACCAAGCCAAAGAAGATCGGTCCGATAATGGTCCAGAACGCCGTAACGTAATCGTGACTCATAATTGGGGCGACTGCCGTGAAGCCAATGCCGACAATTAAAACGATCATGACAATGGCAACAATCATATCCGTCAGCCAACGATTGGTAAAAATTTCAAACGGTCGATTTAAGTCCTTGCGCCGCTTAAAGAATGGGAAGGCGCCGATCAAGAAGAGGTAGGGAAATGAGGTGGAAATATTTCCCATATTGGTCAAAATCATATAGAATTTCTTGGCACTGGAACCACCAAAGGTCACAAAGAAGATCAAAACTGCGACGACAACCGCTTGGGTCCACATCGCAAATGATGGCATCCTCTTATCGTTGAGCTTTGTCATTCGAGCCGGCCAAAAGTCGGGGTTTGATCCCATAATAAAGGACTTCAATGGTGAATAAATCAGAATAAAGAACGATCCCATATAGGCCATGAACATGCTCAAACCGGCAAAACGGGCAAATGACGTTCCGAGAATCAGGCAGGCAGCGTTAGATAAATGCATGCTTTGGCCTAAGACAACGCCCAGGTTATTCATGAGCACGTAGGTAATATTACCAAGGTTAACCTGGCCTTGGCCAATGACCGAATGCCAGTTGGCACTAATCCCCCAGAGGAAGATTGATAGTGAATAAGCAACCATAATGACCATGGTTGAGATCACCAGACCCTTGGGAAAATCTTTTTCGGGATTATCCATACTGTCGGTCACCCCACCCATCGTTTCAGTTCCGGCGTAGGCAAATACCGCGTAGATCACGAATGACAACAGGGCTAGTGATGATTGAAAATCGGGGTTCGGGGATTGAACGAAACTGTGCAAGCCATTCACCGGTTCAGCCAATTGGCCGCCATTCATGATCAGGATAATCAAACTGGCAATGGCAAAGATAACCGTCAGCAGTGACACAAAGATCCCCCCCAGTGACGTAATCTTTGAGATTGAATCCACCCCTCTAACCGCAAATGAAGTAACCACTAGAATCCAGAAGATTGCCATGACCCCAATCACTTGATTCGAATTTAAGCCGAGAAACGCCCAACTCTGGGTCTGGTCGTGACCAAAGATAGTCGTTGAAAATGGGATCCAAACTTTTGATGCGGTCGACATCAGCCAAATGATCCAAGAGGACAACCAGATGAATGTGCCGATAAATGCCCACCGGTCGCCGATTGAACCGGCCAGCCACGAGTAAATCCCGCCATGAGCATCCTTAAAGGTTGACCCATATTCGGCAAACATTAATGTACTTGGTAGTAAGAATAACAGGGCCGCAAAGACGTACCAGATAATACTGGCATAGCCCATCTGATCGTAGGCCACCGTTGTGTTGGCAAAGCCATAAATGGTCGACATGATCATCAGGATCAAACTGATAAGTGTGATTTTTTTCTTTTTCATAATAATGACATACCCCAAAATAATTTATTTGATAAAATGAATAATCTTGCCACAAAAATCAAGGTTAACTTTAGCATGACTTGATTAAAATCATGTCAAAAAGCCTTGAGGATTCATGCATTAATTATTAAAATATCTCGCCAAATTCACAGTAAGCAAATCTAATCAATTTGTATAAAATGATCAAGAACCTGTATATCGAGTTAAACCGCCATTCCAGCAAGGTCAAATAAGGTCAATTGTGAAGCAAGCAACAGTAAGAAAGGAATCAACATTACAAAAAAATAATTTCTGATTAGGGAATGGTGTGGAAAATCTAATTTGTGGTATCCAAGGATAACGATAAAATGCCATTTGCCCCCAGTATTTAGGGAAAAAGCACCGGCTGCTGATTTGAATAGATTGATTTGGGTACCAATCCTGATGCTTAATTAATATTACTAGTTTCGAATCAGCATTTCCATCAGTAGTATACATTAAGGCCACTGCTCTTGGCGTCCTGCTCATTGGCGACCGCTGATATCCCCTTTCATGGAAAAATTCAGGCTGCCAACTAGACTTAATTTAAATAGCAAAAAAACGTCCGGTTTGACCCGAACGCCCTATACTTATCTAATAATTTCCTTGAATCACTAATTTCTTGTTACCTGTAATGTAATTGCCATTTGCCAGTTGGTAACGGGTTGTCAAATTGTGCTTAACAATCTTTTTGATGGTCAGATGGGTGCCCTTCTTATAATTGATAACCTTGTTGGTCAAGTTCACCCGCTTGTAGGCATTAACGCCCTTTTTGTTAATAACAGTAATCTTGTTATTTTTAGGCATTGTCTGGTAGTAAACTGGCACCACGTACTTTTGGTTGGAGGTGATATAACCCACTTTACCGGCAGTCTTGCTGCCGTGGTTCACATCCCGAACCTTGTAACAAAGCACACCGTTCGTTGAACGAGCATAATCCACAACGACAAACATCGGTCGGTTAACTCGTTTAACTTTGGGATATTTGGCGATTCGTTGGCTGTTCTTGAAATTAGAAGTCTTATATAGATAGATTCCCTTGGTTGCGTACACGGCGGCGCCCTTCACAGCAGCATAATTGGGAACACTTGGCTGTTCAGTCACAGTTGGCTGTTTGCTAGGGGTTGGAACCGTTGGCGTTGTACTTGATTCTTGCTTTGCTGGTACCGAATTATCACTTGGACCCGATGGCACAACCGGCGCTGTCTTAGGCACCACGTGGACCGTCAAGTTGCCCGTATCCTTGGTTAATGTATAAGCAATTGGCTTCGGGTCAACTAACTGATAGCCGGCAGGCGCCACTGGTGTGTACTCACCAGTTTTGCCAACAAAACCAGTGATCGGATAGGATCTTACGATCGCCCCTTTAGCATTATCATTCACATAGTTAACGGTTGCTGAGGCAGGCTGGTATTGATAGGTAACGGTGATAGATGTCGGAGTCATTTGACCATACATATTTATATCTAATGATGGCGTACCATCAAAGGCGATTCCCGCTTTTATGGCTTCTAAAAAATTAACAAGTGCTTCAGAAATTGTGCTGAATGATTTCATGAACCCTTTATCCACCAGTAATTGAAATCCATCCATGTCCTGATACGATATTTGGGGTGGATCATTAGGGTTAGCCGGTTGAATTATTCCAATTACTCGATTATTTGGAGTATCTAACAAAAAAGTCTTACTCGAAGTATTTGTATAAGCTTGAAAAGCCGGATCTGTTATAAACTTAACAGAGTGAAGCGTCTTCGCTGGATCATACCCTGGTACACTCACATTAACACAATTTGCCTTAGGATTAGCAACTGCAATCGTAAATTGTTCCGGTGCTTTTAGCTGATTGCCCTTGGTATCGACCACATAAACCTTTGTTGTAATCTCGGTTGGTGTGTCATCAGCCTGAGCACTATGAGACTGACCCTCAACTATACATATAAGGACAGTGGCTAAACACACAAAGCACGCCATCATGATTCCCTTTATTGTTTGATTCTTTATCATTACTTTCCCCTCCAATTTATGATAATGATAACGTAATCAACCATATTCATTCTTAGTATATGTGAATTATTGTTCAAAATCAAATTTAACAATTCTTGGTAAAGAAAAAGAACCAACCTAAGAATAGATTGGCTCTAAGAAACTTGATTTAGTCAAATTTCAACTTATTAATCTAACTTCTTCTTACTTAAAACATTCAATTGATCATCAAAGTCATAAACAACTGGTTCGCCAGTTGCCATTTCCAAGTTCATGATGTCTTCATCAGAAATGTTTTCGATGTATTTTGAAAGCGCACGTAATGAGTTACCATGGGCAGCGATGACCACGTTCTTGCCGTCTAATAATTTAGGGGCAATTTGGTCTTCCCAGAACGGCATTACTCGTTCAAGGGTTACCTTGAGGTTTTCACCACCAGGGATAATGTGAGGATCCAAGTTTGCGTAACGACGGTCGTGAACAGCTGAACCTTCATCGTCGGCTTTCAAAAGAGGTGGCAAAACATCATATGATCGACGCCAGATATGAACTTGTTCATCACCGTACTTTTCAGCAGCCTTCTTCTTGTTATGGCCTTGTAATGCACCATAGTGACGCTCGTTTAAACGCCATGACTTAACTTCTGGAATCCAAAGTTGATCTGAGTATTCCAAAACATAATGCAACGTCTTGATTGCCCGAGTTAATACTGAAGTAAACGCAAAATCAAATTCGATGCCAGCTTGTTTGATTAACTTACCAGCGTTGATTGCTTGCTTAACGCCTTCCTCACTTAAATCAACGTCAACCCAACCAGTAAATTGGTTAGATAAATTCCATTCACTTTGACCATGACGAATTAAAACAAGTTTTGCCAATATTATTACCTCTTTCTCTATTTGTCTATCAGTTGATTTTACACCAAATGAAATAATTTTTCAGCCTTTTTTGGCGGCATTTTTATCCGCGGCGACCGCTACCGGTTCATCGTGGCGTTTTACACCCAAAATATCCAGGAAGAACGTGAAAATCGGCACCCCACAGATTAGGCCCCAGACGCCGAAGAAGTGCTCACCAACCAATAACACCACAAACGTGTAAAAGATCGGCAGGTTCGTCTTGGACGCCATAAAGTTCGGGTTCAGCACGTAAGCTTCAAAGGCGTGAACTACTAGAATAGTGATAATCAGATAAATCACATCTTGGAAACCGCCAACAGAGTAACCAACAAGCGACAACGGGATGAAGGAAATGATTACCCCGGCAACTGGGATTAAACTTAGGATGAATACCATCAGTGCTAAGACTGCCAACTGTGGCAGGTGCATGAACGCCATCGCAATTGTGGTTAAAGCCGTGTTGCAGATTGCGATAAAGAATTGAGCTTCGATGACCACCCCAAAGGTTGCCACAAACTTCTTACCAAAGAAGTAGAGATCTTGGAAGAACCAGCCAAAATCACTCTCTAAAAATAGTAATGAAAATTTATCCATTGTTCGCTTCTCAACCGTAAAGAAGAAACTCAGGATCATCGATAGGAAGAAAGTCAACCCCATCGTTCCAACCCCGGTGATGTATTTCCAAATGAGGCCAACCCCATTTTTCATCTGGGACATGATATTGCTTTGCTTCACCAATTCATTAAACCAGCGAATCGTCGTGTCGTCTGGTACATTTTGGGGATTTGAATAGAAGTTGATAATGTCTTGGGTGGCATTGATCGCCTGTTCCGCGATCTTGGGAATATAAATCGTCACCCCATAGTACAACGCGAGAATCACCAATAAGTACACTGCCGTCACAATCAGCGGAGCGGGAATCTTAATATACTGACGAATCTTGTTGGTTAATTTAACAACCAACAAGCAAAAAATAAACGTCAGTAGAACTGTACTCATCATGCTTCTGGTCACGTAAAGAACAAAAATAACGAACACTAAAACGGTGAATCTTCGTAGGGCTACGTTATTAATAAATTTGGACCACGCCGTCAAACAACCAACTCCCCTCACATGTCATGTGATCGATTTTTATTTGTGCCTCAATGATACATTGTCCGCGTCGGGTTAGACAAGTTTTATTTAGCTAAGATCCGGATAACTTTCCCCTAAACGGAAAATCTCAGAAGTGGCAGTTTTGAGCACTTCTGAGATTTGTTGTGATTTTTATTTGGATGATGAAGTTGGGGATGTGTGTGTTTCGACTACATAGCTGAATGGTGTTCCACAAAACAGGGGTCTGCACATAAGCACCTTTATCGTAAGTCCCGAAACCAGGGGCTTAGGATACGCTTATACATAGCCGAAACGTGTTCCACCAAGCAGCAATCTGCACATAAGCACCTATTCGACAGTAGTTATATTTTAAGGCTACACAGCTGAATGGTGCTCCACAAAACAGGGGTCTGCACATAAGCACCTTTATCGCAAGCCCCAAACCCAGGGACTTACGATAAAGCCGACTTATGCTCCGACCCCTAACCGTTTTGTTACGCACACTCTTTAATAATGCGCCTTCACATACTTTCCAATCGACTCATTACTATTATGGGCACCTTTGATAACATTTCTGACATCTTGATCACTCATTGCATTGGAATCAATTCCTGCAGCGCTAATTTGCTTTCTGGCGCTGGCAATTTGGCTTGCCGTGATTTCCTTACCATTGATTTCCTTTTGGCTTGGCGTCACGGTATATTCATTTGAACCCTTATAATTTGCGGCAGCCTTCTTTTCCGAGGACGTCAAACTGGCATTCTTATTGGGCGCCACATTCGGATTATTAGTTGTATTACTATCACTGCTTGAGTTTGAAGACTCAAAGTCATTTGAAGTCGAACTGGAGCTGCCATTTAAGGCACTGTTATTCTTATCGCGGAGCTTTTCAGCCTTTTGTAAAACGTCTTTATAATATGATTGTTTAATCGACTTGTCCGAGAAGATCTTATCCAACGTGCTGTTTGACTCAGCGTACTTACCTTCGCCGGTCTCATTTAACGCCTGATTATAAATAGCATCATACTTTTTATTGTTGCTCTGAATGGTTTTAATCAGTGTCAACTGGGACTGGGCCCGGTTCTTTAATAATTCGCTGCCGCTCTTGGTGTTAGCGACTGATTGATAGCCACTCTTGGCATTGGCAAACTCACGGTCTTTGAACAGATCATTGGCAGACATAAACGACTGGGTCTGATTTAAAATCGTGGATGCTTTTTCATCATTGGGCTTTCTCTTTAAGGCGTTCGTATAGGCGGTTTCGGCCGCAGTATAGTTCTTATTAGAAATCTGCAGGCTGCCTCGTTGCATTGCATCCGTATAAAGCTTTTCATTTTGACTGTGTCGGGCAAATGCATAACCACCAATCGAAAGCGCGATAACTAAGGTGATTACAATCCAAATCCATCTTTTCAAAGTGAAGCCCTCCTATTAAAGTTTATTCAGATTTATTATAACATCAATGGCCTGATCACATTCAAGTGTTTATGAAAGGTGATTAGAGATTTTTCCTATATAAAGTGACGCTGACGATTTAAAAAAATGAGCGTACACTATGCAGCAATGAGGCAAATTTTTGAACGTGCAGTATCGAGATTGCCAGCATCGTAATTCAATGAAGCCTGCTGGTTCATTGAGGTCCGTAGTCGCCTGATTGGACCATTTGTTTAAATCAATTCATTTTTACCAACCCTTCACATGCATTTTCTCATCAATTTTGTTACAGTTGGGATAGTATTTTAAGAAAGGAGCCCACTCATGGCAAACGATTCCGAAGATTATATTAAGCAGCACATGTTTGGCAACCCACAACTCAAGCCTGATGAAAAGCGGGCATTCCTGGGTAACTTCAGAGAACGGGTTGCCCTTGCCCTGACGATTAGTCAATTGCGTCAACCCGAAACCACGGCAATGGTCGCCAAGGTAATCACCAATTATCCAGAATATCGAATGTATCTTAACGGCAAAATGGATGACACACTGGTTGAAGATTACATGGGCATGGCAATTGATCACAATTATCAATTTACTGTTTTGGTCCAAAATGGTGTTCGGGTTGAAGCCCACACTGGGCCTCATGACTTTGGACTGGTGATTGCGTCCCCTAAGGAAAAAATCAAGCGTCGAATTCTATTGTAATTTTATACACACGTTAAGAAGCCGGCTTTTCTGTGGCTTCTTTTTTATTTTCATGAGATCTAATTACTAACACTTCCCTGTTATCATGCATTAAAATGAATTTGACAAACACATTTACACAGATTAATATTATTTTTAATTAATTTTATTGCCGAATATCTAATAATTATACACACTGAATCGAGGTTACATTATGAAACCCTATCAGTTAACGACAGTTGGTGACCAAGCCATCTCAATCGAATTTCCAAATGAAATTAATCCGGAAATTAATTTACGGCTGCAGGCACTCGCCAAAATTATCACCGCGGACAAGGTGGTCGGCGTCCAAGCTGTCATCCCCGCTTACCACACCTTACTGGTCACATTTGACGCAATGAGGACGACGCCAAGGAAGCTCAAGCAGCAACTTGACAGCATTATCGCAGATCAATTAGCTGCGCCGCTACCTCCTAAACGAACCTTAATCATCCCAGTGTGCTATGAAGATCCCTATGGACCGGATTTATCAGACGTTGCCGATTACGCTGGTATTTCTACCGACGAAGTCATCAAACGTCACACTGGCAAGTCCTACCTCATTTATTTTCTTGGCTTTCTACCAGGTTTCGCCTACATGGCGAGTGTTTATGACCAGATCGCAATGCCGCGATTGTCCAAACCACGAGTCAAGATTCCAGCTGGCAGTGTTGGAATTGCCGGCATCCAAACTGGATTCTACCCAGTCACCTCACCAGGTGGTTGGCGACTGATTGGCAAAACGCCACTCACCCTTTACCAGCCGGATAATCCCGAACCATTCTATCACGCCGGCGACGAAATCAAATTTGAAGCCATCGACAAGGAAACCTTCGACGTTATCAAACAAGCGGACGAACTCGGTCATTATCACGTAAAGGTGGTGACGGAAAATGCATAACCTTTCTGTGATTCAACCAGGTTTACAGACGACCATTCAGGATTTGGGCCGGGTGAGTCACCAAATTGATGGTTTCCCTGTTTCCGGCAGTATGGATCAAGCATCCCACCGGCTCGCCAACTTATTGGTTAGCAACCGCGGCCAAACGGCTTGTCTGGAATTTGCCTTAACCGGACCAACATTGGTCTTTCGGGTCGCCACGTTCATCGCCATCACTGGCGGTCAATTCTCGCCAACCCTAAATGGCAAACCCATTCCAGAAAATGAAGCCATTCGAATTCATGAAAACGATGAGCTGGCCATTGGTTCTGCCAACGCCGGCCGCTATGGCTACTTGGCCATCAAAGGTGGTATTCAGGTACCAGAAGTGATGGCCAGCCGCTCAACGACGCTACGAATTGGCATCGGTGGCTTCAATGGCCGGGCGCTCCAAGCAGGCGATCAGTTGCCGATCTCACCCCAAGAAACGCTCCAAAGTTTCGGTCATCGCCGAGTTAACCAAGCCTTCCTGGAAAGTTTCCGGGATCCTCAGGCAATGTTGCAAAACCCATTGGTCATTCGAATCTTGAAGGGTCCTCAATGGTCGCTGTTTTCTAAATCAGATCAACGATTACTTCAGCATCAGCAATACCAGCTCACCTTTGAGGCCGATCGGATGGGCTACCGGTTAGCTGGCAAGCCGTTGACCACCAACCTTAAGAGCCTGCTTTCCGAAGCCACGGTCTTTGGTGGCATTCAAATCACCAGCAACGGCCAGCCGATTGTGTTACTGGCGGATCGGCAAACGACCGGTGGTTATCCGGTGATTGCAACCATTTTAACCGCCGACATTGGCAAAATCGTTCAGTGTCAAAACCACCAGCTCATCCAATTTCAATTAACCAATTTGAAGACCGCTGAAGACGAACTCCAGAAACAAACCGAGTTACTGCAGCGACTGAAAGCGGAATTTATTGAACAACGTTACCAAGCTCCGATCGGAATCAATCGATCAGCTGCGCAACGGATTCGTGGATTGTTTGAGGGCGGTTTTTCTAAGGGGTAGCGGCTGGGATCCGCTCACTTTTTTAGGACAGCTCCTCCAGGCAGCAACCTGCACGTAAGCACCTTTGGCAAAAATCCCAGAATCGGGGATTCCTGCCAAAGGAGACTTACACTCCGACTTCTAACCGCTTGGATCCGCTCACTCATTTTTAGGAGGTGCCACCATGAACATTGAAACGGTTCATGAATTAGCCAAGATTTTAAAAGAGAATCAGTTATCCGAGTTAACGTATCAATCCGGAAACGACCGGGTAAAGCTGAAACGTGCGTTGAACCAGCCAGTCGGGTCAACGTCTCCAGCGGCTCCTGAACCGGCCGCCTCTGACGAACAAAACACCATCAATGCCACGACCATCGGGACCTTTTATTCATCCAAGTCCCCTGACGATCCGCCATTTGTTTCGATTGGCGATCATATCGAGATCGGAGACACGATTGGCATTATTGAAGCAATGAAAGTGATGAATGAAATCAAAGCCGACAAGGCGGGAACCGTTACCCAAATTCTTGCCACGTACGGCCAAGGAGTTGAGTTCGATGAACCACTTATTCAACTCGCATAAACCAATTGAACAATGGCCATTTCATAAGGTCCTCGTTGCCAACCGTGGTGAAATTGCCGTGCGGATCATTCGCGCCTGCCGCCAGTTGGGGCTGCAGACGGTTGCAATCTATTCCACAGCCGACAGAAATGCCTTGCATACCAAACTAGCCGATTCAGCCATCTGTATCGGCCCGGCCAACGCTGCCAACAGTTATTTAAATATCAATAACATTATCACTGCCGCGCAATTAACCGGCGCCGACGCCATTCACCCAGGTTATGGCTTTCTTTCAGAAAACGCCGATTTTGCCCGCGCCTGTGAAGAAAACAATCTGATTTTTATTGGGCCAAGCGCCGATGCGATTTCATTGCTGGGCAATAAGGAACAGGCCAGAGAAACGATGAAACAGGCCGGCATGCCCCTCGTAAAGGGCAGTCCAACCGTCCTGACCGATTCAAAGGAAGCTTTGACTGAAGCCAAAAAGATCGGCTTTCCAATCATGATTAAGGCAAGCGCTGGCGGTGGCGGCAAAGGGATGCGAGTTGTGGAATATCCTGAGCAATTCGAAAGCACGTTTGAACTCTGCCAAGATGAAGCCAGGTCAGCATTCGATGACGACCATATGTATCTGGAGCAATACCTAACGCACCCCCGGCACATTGAAATTCAGTTGATTGCCGATCAAGCTGGCAAGGTGCTGGCAATCGGTGAGCGGGATTGTACAATTCAAGCCAATCACCAGAAGGTCATGGAAGAAGCCCCAGCACCGGCTTTGGACGACGCCACCCGCCAACAAATTTTTTCCACCAGCGAACAGGCCGTTTCCAAGATTCATTACGAAGGCGTTGGTACCGTCGAATTTCTCTACAACGGCCCCGGTGCATTTTACTTCATGGAAATGAACACCCGGATTCAGGTTGAACATCCAATTACCGAACAAACCACCGGCTTGGACCTCATTGATGCCCAATTTCGGGTCGCGGCTGGTGAAACGTTGGTTGACGACCGGCCAACCGTTTCCAACTACGCCCTAGAGTGCCGCATCACGGCGCTGACACCGGGAACCATCACTGGCTTACATTTTCCTGGTGGACTGGGTGTCCGCGTTGACACCGCCCTTTATCAAGGTTATACGGTGCCCCCGAACTACGACGCCATGATCGCCAAACTGATCGTTTTCGGCCCCAATCGCAACGTTGTCTTAAATGAAATGAGAACGATGATCGATGAAACGGTCATTGTCGGCATTTCGACCAATCTGGAAATGCTATCCCAGTTGCTGGCCGAACCAGACTTGATTGAGGAGAAAACCGATGTCAACTGGCTCGACAAACAACTGGCTGAGAAGGAGGAAGATTCTTATGACGACTGATATGACAACTCTATCTCCAGTTGAACTGCGGCATTTAATTCGCAGTGGTGACTTTTTCGGACAGACAAGCGGCCTGTGTCCAGGCTATACCCAGGCAAACCTGGCAATTCTTCCCAAAGATCTCGCGTATGATTTCCTATTGTTTACACAACGAAATCCCCGCCCCTGTCCAGTGCTTGAGGTGAGCGACACCGGTAGCCGCAAGCTACATGAGTTCGCTGACGATATTGATTTGGCCAACGATTTTCCAAAATACCGGATTTACCGCAATGGCAAAGTCGATGCCGAAGTCACATCGGTTGCAGACATTTGGCAAAATGATTTTGTCAGCTTCATCATTGGCTGCAGCTTCTCATTTGAATCGGAACTACTCGCTTCCGGGATTGAAGTTCGAAACATCACCGAAAAAGTGAATGTGCCAATGTTTAATACGAACATCCCGCTAAAATCTGCTGACCCATTCCACGGCAACATGGTCGTCAGCATGCGTCCCATCCCAGAAACCCAGATTCCAACAGCAGTCCAGGTAACCGGCGCAATGCCAAACGTTCACGGTGCCCCAATCCAAATCGGGGATCCCGAAACCATCGGCATTTCTGATTTGGCACATCCCGATTATGGCGATCCGGTGACAATTAAAGCTGGCGAACAACCTGTTTTCTGGCCATGTGGCGTCACGCCCCAAAACGTGATTATGCAGACCAAGCCGCCGCTGGTCATTACCCACGCGCCGGGCCACATGCTGGTGACCGACGTTGTCAATGCAACATTAAAATACTAGGACAGCTGTGTAAAGCAGAAACTTCCACCTAAGCGCCTTCTACAAAAATCCCAGAATCGGGGATTTCCGTAGAAGGAGACTTATATTCCAGTTTCTAACCGCTTTGCTCCGCTCACTTATTTTTAGGAGGAATTTCCAATGACAACAATTGATCTCAATAGTGATCTTGGCGAAAGTTATGGCCGCTACCATTTAGGCAACGACGACCAAGTAATTCCACTCATTAGTTCAGCTAACATTGCGTGTGGCTTTCACGCTGGCGATCCTGACGTGATGTATCAAACAGTTGAAATGGCTGAGAAGGCGGGAATCGGTGTCGGTGCCCATCCTGGCTTCCCTGACCTTGATGGCTTTGGCCGCCGGAAAATGGATCTCTCCGCAGCGGCGGTAACCCACATGGTGACCTACCAAATTGCCGCACTGGCCGGCTTTACAAAGACCCACCGACTGCATCATGTCAAACCTCATGGGGCACTTTACAACGCCGCTGGTAAAGACCTGGCACTGGCCACTGCCATTTGTCAGGGTATCAAGGCTGAAGATCCTCATTTAATGGTCTATGCCCTTTCCAACAGTGCCTTAGTTACTGCCGCTCAGAATCTTGGCCTTCCCGTTGCGCAAGAAGTCTTCGCCGACCGAAACTATCAAGTAGACGGCAGCTTAGTTCCAAGAAGTCAGGATAACGCCGTGTTGCACGATCCCGACGAAATTGCCAAACGAACCATCTCCATGATCAAGACCCAATCCGTTGTCGCGGTGACTGGAGAAACCGTCCCAATCAAGGTCGACTCCATCTGTGTCCACGGTGACAACAGTGCAGCTCTTGAAATCGTCAAGCACTTGACACAAGCATTGAAACAAGAAGGAATTGCCATTAAGACCCGTTAATTCGAAAGGAAGATGCTTATGAAAGAGCCTCAAATTGAAACACCCGCAAAGAACAAACGACTACGGAGTGCTGCGTTAGGTGCCGCCTTCTTAATGGCGATGGCCGCCGTTGGTCCTGGATTCTTAACCCAGACCGCCACGTTTACCGGCCAGTTGGGTGCCAACTTTGGATTCGCAATTTTGATTTGTATTATTGTTGACATCGTCGTTCAGTTAAACATCTGGCGAATTATTATCGTTTCAGGAAAACGAGCCCAGGTGATTGCCAATGAGGTGTTTCCAGGCTTAGGATACGTCCTCTCCTTCCTAGTGGCGATGGGTGGCTTGTTCTTTAACATCGGCAATATCGGCGGTGCCGGCTTAGGCCTCAACGTGTTGTTCGGAATCTCACCGGAAAACGGTGCCCTGATCGCCGCGGCAATCGCCATCATTGTGTTGATTATCAAAAATGCGTTAAAAGCCATGGACATCACTGTCCAGATTCTCGCTGTTATCAAAATTGGTATTTTGCTCTATATTCTATCGGTGATGACCGTTCCATACGGCACCGCTGCAGCACATGCATTTGATCCCTCAAACGTCAACTTTTACTCCATCGTAACGATCGTTGGTGGAACCGTTGGTGGCTATATTTCATTCTCAGGTGGTCATCGATTGCTTGAAGGTGGCGCAAAGGGTCCTGGCGCCATTAAATATGTCAACGAAGGTGCCCTGACTGGAATTGGAATTGCCTCAGTCATTCGGGTAATGCTTTTCCTCGCTGGCCTTGCAGTGGTTACCGCAGGTTATAAACTGGACCCAACCAACCCAGCGGCTTCAATTTTCAAGTATGCGGCTGGTAACTTTGGCTATAAATTCTTTGGCCTGCTGTTATTTGCTTCCGGGATGTCATCAACTTTAGGCTCCACCTTTACTTCTACCTCATTCTTGGATTACGCGGTGAGTGATCAGGCCGGGGTGATGTTCAAACGTTACCGAAGCAGCTTTATCATCGGCTTCATCATTATCTCAACCGCTATTTTCTACTTTATCGGCAGCCCTGCTAAAGTCTTAGTTGTTGTGGGGGCCCTCAACGGATTTGTGTTGCCAATCGCCTTGGCAATCTTGCTGCTGGCTTCTCACCGACAACCGATCATGGGTGTGAAATATCATCATCCGGCATGGTTGACCTGGACGGGTTGGATCGTAGTCATTTTCATGGCTTACGCTGGCTTCAGAACAATTTTGGGATTGTTTGGAATCGGCAATTAATTTTCACCAGAAATAAGAATTTCATATTGTCACTTTTAGTTGAAAAATCAAATAAGCCTGTGCCTTCACTCCGTTGAATTCCGGTTCTACAATATCTGTTGTTGGTAATAGATTTTATCTATTACTGATGACAGATTTTTTGTTTCTCGTTAGAATAA
>NZ_JAUCAP010000061.1:0-15288 GCF_030361045.1 Lentilactobacillus sp. TOM.63 | reverse complement strand
TTGCATATGATCACCAACTTTTTTGACAGTAGTTTATCAAATTATTGGGTCAAAATCAAAGATACTAAACAGCTTCTTAAGAGATTTTAGACAGCTTCTTAGAAACATACCACGTCGTTCGGGGGTAGTTTTTAAGATTATGTAATTTTGCGGTATGAGATAAATTATATAAATATACCGATCTAAACGTGCTGGGATGATAGGCGATCGGGCTATAATTTTTTATTTTGAGTGTTTGAAAGCTTGCTGCGTGACTGACCGGTTGATTGATTGCGAAAAAGCTGACAGCCGCTAAACTGGCACTTACTAAGAAAATTGATTTCTTCATATAACGATCCTCTCCAATGACTAATGTTAGCAAGGCAACTGAGGATTCACTCAGTACCCGTTATTACGATAATTTTAGTATATCACTCTGGTTACATATAGAACATGGCTGAAATAATTGATGGCGTTAGTTTAAAAGGTATTAATGCTTGATGCCCTAAGGCTGGACAGGCAAGTAAAATTTGTGTAAAACAATCTAAGAATAGTCGAAAAAGCGTTTATAAATGCCACTTGGCTTTCCATTCTTATATTGATAAAACTTGCGCTAAACGACTGATCCCGGGCATTTAACGAAGCGGACCAACCATTCCAAATTTTTGGAATAGTTGGTCCGCTTTGTTAAATTCTGGGATCAAAACACTGTTCGTCCTAGCATTTAATAAATAAGTTATTAATATTGAGTGATTTTGAGATAGCTTTCATACACTGCGCTTTTATTAAAAGGAAAGTTCCGATAGATTTGTAGTCCCGACTTGTCAGTGGCGCTCAAATTGAGGGTAATGGTTTGAAATCGTGACTCTAGCCAACAAACTTGCGCGGCTGTCAGTGAAAGCAGATTGCCTGGCTGAGTTTCACCGAAATGATCGAGGGTGACTCGGTCGGCTGTTGGCTGGTAAATCAAACAATAGCTAGCAAGGCTGCCTTGATCGTCAAGTAGGACTGCTGGCGCCTGCATCACCAACTTGGCTGCCAACAAAGCCTGCCAAGTTGACAGCGGAATATCGCTGACTGGGTTATTTTGATGGGCACTTCGATAATGTGTTAAGGCAGTCGTGGCAACCTCATTCCATAATGCTGGATGATTAACGAGCTCAGCCGAAGTTAAGAGCCGCGTGGTTATGGCAGTGCCTGGAGCCTTAAGCTGAACTTCTGAAAGGCGCAATTGGGGCTCGGTTACTTTCTCAATTTGTTTGAAGCCTTGAGTTGGCAGCCACTTATTAAAGGCGTGTTGAGGGGCGTAATCACTGGTGATTATTCGATCAACGTCAAATTTCCAGGCGAGCTTGTTGATGTCGGCCAGAATCCGTTTGGCTAGTGTCAGCGGTTCACCGGCTTTGGGATCAATAAATGCCGCAAAATTCAACGCATTTGGCTGGAACTTATTCAACCAAAAGACTGAAGTAGCGTCAATGCGCCCATGCGGATGATAGACCTTAACATTATCGGGATAAGTTCGCATGGCGCGGAAAACTTCATGTTCATTGATTGGCAGCGTGGGGATAAATATTGTTTTGTTGGGTAAGTTAGGTCGCATCAGTGAACCCCTTACTTAAACGGATTCTCATTCAGCACCCGCGTGTAAAAACTAATTTCATGGAAGGCTTCGTCCAATCGTTCAGAGAAATGGTCACTGTTAGCGGAATCGGGTAACAGTTGGCCAGTTTGCGTAAAGTTATCATCGGCATTCCACAATAATACCGGTGTCGGTAAGACGATCATTTTGAGCATTTGCAGGATTTCTACAAAAGATTCAGCTGCTAACATGCCACCATCACTGTAATATGAATATGAAATAATTTGAACCGGCTTGTGGTTGACTTCTGGGCCAACATAATCCAAGGCGTTCTTTAAAGAACCCGGGATGGCGTGATCATATTCCGGTGTCAGAAAAATATAGCCATCTTCGCCATTTAATTGACTTAACCAACGGCGTTCATTACTTTTGAGACCTTGAATGCCCTCTGATAAAGGAGTCTCCTCATGACGATAAGGTTCCAATGGAAAGTCATCCAATTTGATCCAATCGTACTGCACATCAGGCGTATCGGTATATTTTGACTGTAAGTAATTAAAAATGGCTTCACCGAGCTTACTTCTGACCGATCCTAAAACGACACCAATTTTAACCATTCACTAATTCCTCCAATTTATCCATTTATTTTGAGGTGAGTTGTTGATACAATTTGTCACTAATAATGTGGTTAGTCCACATCCAGGCAATATGGCCCAGAGCTTCTGAAACGTGCTCTTCAACCGGTTGGTCTTTCGGAGAAGGGACAGTTCCCATTGCGGGCATTACCCCAAGATGAAAGGCACCCCAGACACCGAGGCCAAATAAAGTTCCCTGACCAAGGCGAATAAATGGCACGTAACGGCCGGCAACCGTGTAGAACACGGCAAAGGACGTTGAAAAGCCAAAATGAATCAGATAGCTCACCCAAGGTAATTGTTGCTCTGAATAAGTATATGTTGCGTGTGTCAGACGACTTGGAACCCCGAATTGTTCCAACAATCGCTGTGGTGGGTTGGTTTTATCGCGAGCGGGAGTTCGTGGTGGCAAAACATTTTCCCAACCGAGCTTAACCAGGCCGGAAACGATGCCGGCAACGCCACCAGCAATGACGGCAGCCTGCCAATTAATATGTTTGTTCAAAAGAATCACACTCCTTTGATAGTTATTGTATGCCTTCATTATAACCAAAATACAAAGTAGCGGTTAAAATTCTTCCCTGGGGGTATGATGTAAGTGAAATTAGATTCAGCTTTGGTAATCATTAGTTTCGGAGGTGATCATCGTGAAAAACAGTGGTTGGCGAATGACCAATTTATTTTTAGCGTTGATTTTCGTTGTGGTTACGGTATGGATTTTGATGCGGGGAACGGATGCTACAGGGACGGTTCAGAAGCCTGAAATCAAACTGATTAATTTAATGATTTGGGTTGGTTTCGCTGCCGTGACCGTGGTAATTGAATTGATTGTTTGGTGGATAGCTAAGGCACGAAAACGTCGTTAATTTGCTGGCAAAATTGGAAATGGGGGATGCTAAGATGAATAAGTCTGATCATTCAAGTTTACAAATTCAAAAATTAAAAGCAGATGCGGTTCTGCTTTATATTCAGACGTTAATGCTCGTTGGAATTCTAATTTTTGACTTGATCGCGGCAATCTTTTTAATGTTTAACTTTGGCAGGACCGGGACGGTTATTTATATTAGCTGTGTTCTTGCTGGCTCACTCATTGCTTTTATAATGGCCTATTTTATTTTGAGGGTTGGTAATTCTCGATAGTAAACGATGAGCAATCTTCAAGGGCTAAGTCAAAATAACTAAAATGTCATTTTCGGGCCCAAATCAGTTGATTCGGGTCTGAATTTATTTCAAGAATGGATACCTCCTTCCTAATAATTTACCAAAAAAATTCAAAAAATCTGATGTTAGAAGATATAACGTGTATAATATCGGTTAAGGGAAACCCAATAAATAACTTAGGATGGCCTTAAAAAACGACAATTATGGAGGCATTTGATGAAAACTGCTGATGATATTCGTAAGTTAGCTAAGGACGAAGAAATTGCGTATTTGAGAATGACTTTTTCCGATCTTAACGGGGCACTAAAAAACGTTGAGATCCCAATTGATTTGTTGGATGTCGCACTAAATAATCAAATTAAGATTGATGGTTCATCAATCACGGGCTTTTTACCAATTCAAAGCTCTGATATGTACTTGTATCCTGACTTGGATACCTGGACCATTTATCCTTGGATCACGACTGGCGGGAAGACCGCTTCACTCATTTGTGACGTTCACAATAGTGATGGCACGCCATTTGCAGGCGATCCGCGTTTTGTTTTAAAACAGCTGGATGATTCGTTAAATGAGATTGGTTGTGGTCATGCCAACGTTGGTGCCGAGATGGAATATTTCTTATTCAAAGCCGATGATGCTGGTCAACCAACTGGGCAATTAAATGATCAGGCTTCATACTTTGACGTCTATCCAGATGATCGGGGCGAGGCTTGTCGCCGAGAAACGGTGAATACTTTGAAGACAATGGGCTTTTCGATCGAAGCTGATCACCATGAGGTAGCGCCAGGGCAATGTGAAATTGATTTCAAGTATGCTGACGCGGTTAAAACGGCCGATCGAATTCAATTATTGAAATTAACGACGAAAGCCATTGCGGTTAAATATGGGTTGCGAGCAACATTTATGCCAAAACCACAAGCTGGCGTGAATGGATCAGGGATGCACCTGAACACCTCTTTGTTTGATGGCTCGCAGAACTTATTTGATGATCCCAAAGGCAACCACGGATTATCAGAGTTGGCAACTCACTATCTAGCCGGCATCTTAACCCATGCCCAGGCCTTCACCGCCATCACCAACCCAACCATTAATAGTTATAAACGCCTAGTACCAGGCTTTGAGGCCCCAACTTATGTTGCTTGGGCAATTGCCAATCGGACGGCCTTAGTCCGGGTTCCAGATGGCCGAGGACCGCAAACTCGTTTTGAATTAAGAAGTGGCGATCCAGCTGCTAACCCTTATTTGGCAATTGCCGCAATTTTAGCCGCCGGGCTGGATGGAATCAAGAAGAAGTTGACGCCACCCAAGAACGTTGAAGACAGTATTTATGACATGTCCGCAGAACAGCGGACAGCTGCTCAGATCGTTCAGCTACCGTCATCACTACCAAAAGCGTTAGCAAAGCTGCAAGCAGATAAAGCATTGACCGAAGCAATGGGGAGCGTCATTCCTAAGTACCTCCAAGTAAAGCAGGATGAATTGACGCGCTTCCAGTTGAGTGTAACTGATTGGGAAAAGCAAGCTTACTTTAACGTTTAAATGACACTGGAATAGGCGTTTTGATCCCGGCCATTTGTTGCAGCTTTTATCTGGGTATCTGGAGTGATCCAATTTTGATTCATATTGACAGACAGATTGCTGCTGAGTATATTGAATATAATTCAACGCAACAATGTTAATAAGATGATCAATATGGTGCGGTGATCACATTTGCCTTGGTAGTTGTGTATGGTTTACTGGGGCCGGTGGTGCTGCTGGGGTATTTGGTGATTGACTGTTTCCGGGCACGAAGACCGGTTGCTTAATGACGATTTAAAGATGTTTATTAAAAAGGCAGGGCTATTAGGATGTTGAATTGCATCTTAAAAGCCTTGCCTTTATATATCGAAAATATCTTTTACAGCATCTAATGCGCGAAGTTAGGGAACAAAATAAGGAACGTTTATCGAGAAAGTTTGGATAGAACGTTCCTTAATTACGTTGTTGTTAGTCACTGAATCAAAATCCCAAGAACCAGTACCACGGCCGATATTCAATGTTGCCTGGATAGTTGAACACATTGAAGCTGAAACCACCGAGGGCAAAGCCAATCACAAATAACAATGCTCCTAGCACTAGTAACAAGCCGACAATCTTCCAATAATTATCTTTCAACCAAATCACTAACATTTTAGTAGGCCTCCTTGAACTTGCTGATTAACCATTTTGAAAAAGAAACTGAGGCAATCGAGAAATATTTGATGCTCCACCAAGCAAGAACCCCGATTAACAATGCTAACCCGAAGCTGAATAGCGAAGTGCCAAGTTCAATTGTGCCAACTGCCACGCTGACTTTGAACAGTGCGATAAGTCCGGCTGGCAAGCCATAAGCACCGATTACCAAAGCAAGTCCTGACCCTAAGACTAGGCCTGCTCGGATGAACCAAACCAATAAATAAGCAAGGAGAATCAAGATGATAGCCAGGAGCAGCAGTGAAACCCATAAGGGCGAGCCAATTACCAGCGCGATGATAATTAAGATCAGCCATATAGTTGGAAAATGGGTCTTGGGATGATCTTCATTCATAATGTTTTTTACGATTGTTGTTGGGTCGTCCAACCCATTAGCCACGTCGTCTTCACTGACGGACCGTTCTTCGGCTTCATCGGCGATTAGTTCATTGTAATCCTGTAGGTAGCGATTAATATCGACAACGTGCGACCTTTTCAAATTATGGCGCAATTGTTTTAAAAATTCATTCTTGTTCATTTTCGAACGCCTCTCTAACGAATTGATAGATTCTCTCAATCTGGTTCTGATTAGCCAAGAAATTTTTGCTGCGGGTGATGCCGGCTGATGTCAGATGATAGTATCGCCGCACCCGGTTATTATAGATTTCGTTATGACTGGTAATATATTCGTTCTTTTCTAGCCTCTTTAAAATGGGATATAGAGTTGACTCTGAAATAGGGAAGGTGGCTTCCACATCCTTGATAATTTGGTAGCCGTAGGAATCGCCTTTGTTCAATACGGCCAAGATACAATATTCTAAAAAGCCTTTTTTTAATTGTGGATTCATCTCTTTCCCTCCTTTCGATAATACTATGCAACGCATAGTACTAAAATACAATAGTATTATTAAATGAATCAAAAAACGTTTCATAATGATCATCGTGGGTGTTAGCCTGTTAAAAAAGTTAGTCACCAAAAGAGAACCGTTGTAAAATCAGTCATAGTAATTTACCAATGTGAATGCGTAGTCAATCGGAGGTGATATTTAAGATGAAATTTGTTTTTGACGTGGATGGCACGATTAGTTTCGATGGCCGATCAATCGATCCACGAATTATTCAGGTAATGAAGAAACTCCCAGGCACCCCGCAAGACATTGTATTTGCTTCGGCCAGACCTATCAGAGATTTGTTACCAATGGTGGGCGATTTAGCAACCTCACCATTAATTGGTGGCAATGGTGTAATTATTTCTTTGAGTAATGAAGTTAAGGTTGTGGCACCGATTGCCGACGGAGATTATCGGCTCATTAGGCAAATCATTACTTCCGGGAATACTGATTATATTGTAGATAGTAAGTGGGATTATTCTGCGCGGGTGAGTCAGAACAGCTTTATTTTGCGGCAACTAGACCCAGACCATTTGGCTCACAAAGTTGCCTTGACGGCAATTAATCAGGCAATTAAGGTCATCTTACTCAATTTAACTAAAGAACAGCAAGATGCCATTGCAACAACTTTAAAGAAGCATACGAATTTAGCCATTATTAATGATCCAAGCGAACATAATTTAGATCTGACCGCTCAGGGAATCAATAAATACACAACCCTACGGAAGCTTTTCCCAGCCGAAAAGTATGTTGCTTTTGGTAATGATGCCAACGATGTTGAATTGCTGGCTCACGCTGATAAAAGTGTGTGGATTGGCGATGAGTTACCTGTGGGGATGCAGGCGCCGAATTTCCAATTTGCTGGTAATATTGCCAGTGTGATTGAGGCTGTGGCGCGGATTGGAACCATGGCTTCGAAAACTAGTTGCTAGGTTTCAAAACTATCCCAAAATAAAATTGAAAGTTGTGATAAAAGTGATGATCAGACGTTTTCAGAATCAAGATGCTCAAACGGTTTCGAAATTAGTGGCTAAAACATTACTAACGACTAATTCAAAGGACTACTCAAAGGCCTATTTAACTAAAGTGATTGCAGAAAGGGATGCAAATTTCTTTATTGAAAATTCACAGTACACCCACATGTATGTTGTCTCAGTTCATCATCAAATCGTAGGTTGTGGTGCAATTGGTCCCTTTTGGGGGAAAGAAGATGAAAGTAGTCTATTTAATATGTTTGTGTTGCCAACCTACCAAGGATTGGGAATTGGGCGAAAGCTGATTCAGACACTTGAAAAGGATGTATATTTTAAACGGGCTAAGCGGATCGAAATTCCAGCTTCGATCACGGGCTTAGGATTTTATCAAAAGATGGGATATAAGTTTAAGAATGGTCAAGATAAAGTTGATGATGAAGGGCTGTATCGATTAGAAAAATTTAATTCCCCATTCTAATGACGCCTGAAAGATCAAAGAAAAGAGTAATATTTTGAAACGAGCAAATTGGTTTTCGAATTTGTATGTTAAGTACGGCATTTTATGGATCATCTGGTTAGTTGTTCAAGACTACGGCTACGGTGAATTGGTTAAATTGCCTTCTACCGCCAGTTACGCGGATTTCATTGTGAATACCGTGATTAAGCTCATTATTTGGGGCGGCTTGGTTATTTGGTGGCTGGTCATTGAGAGGAAGCGTCTGTGGCTGAGGTGGCAAGCATTTGTATAACGGTAACTTTCCCCGACCTTTTTGGATATTGCTGATCGTGTTTATTGCCTATCTGTTCGGCATTTCCTTATATGAACATCACATGCTTTACATAAGTCCGGATTTATTCACCCGCGAGCATCACGGCTTCATTGGGGTAACGATTATTGCTGGGCTGGCGGAAGAATTGGTATTTAGAGGATTCTTTATGAATCGTTTACTGGACCGATATAGCTTCATGACGGCCAACATCATCCAATCGATCTTATTTTTAGGAATCCATTTTCCAATTTATTTTGCAGATCATTTGTCGCTCATGGGGTGGTTAAATAATGGATTCACCGTTCTGCCATTAGGCTTAATTTTTGGCTGGATTTTTTACCGGTCAAAGAATTTGTGGCCAAGTACGATTCTGCATTGCGTATGGGATTCAATGATGTTTATTTTGTGAGGAATCAAGCAATTATTTTGGAGGCCGAATTTAGTTGCAATTATCTTTTTAGGCTTGACATTATTTTCGGCGATGACTATATTAATGAAAATATCAGTCATTTAATTTCAGTCAGGTTAGGACAGCTGCGTAAAGCAATAACCTGCACATAAGCACCACAACCCAAAATCTAAACCCAGGATTTTCGGTTGTGGAGACTTATGCTCCGGTTATTAACCGCTTTACTCCGCTCACTTGTTTAGGACAGCTCCTCCAAGCAGAGATCTGCATGTAAGCACCTCGAACAAAAATTCCCCAAACCGGAATTTCCGTTCGAGGAGACTTACACTCCGATCTCTAACCGCCTGGATCCGCTCACTTTTTAGGAGATGACAGCTATGAAGCTCCGGATACTTGCTCGTTTCATACTCCAAACAACCATTATTCTGGTCCTCGGTTACTTTTTCAATTTGGATAAAAATGCCCACTTTGTATTTGAGTGGAATGGGTTCAATATTTGGCTGATCGTCTCGTGGCTTTGCCAACTGCCACTCTGTATTCGTAAGCAGCTCTATCCAGGGTATCGGTCAATAGCAACCCAAGGGATGAAGCGATACAAGCAGGATTTAGAGAATCGGAATCGCAAACATATCGGCAAAAAAGGCTGGGACGTCACGAATCCCGGAGCCATTGAAGGTGACCGGGTTGTCTTTTATTCCAAAATGCACGATGACCAATTCGCTACGGTGGCCCAAATTGCTTTGGCGATTATATATGGGCTGCTGGGACCGGTGGTATTAGTGGGGGAGCTACTGTTTGATTGGTTCAGGTCGACCTTAAAACCCAATTGATAGCGACTCCAATCGCGTAAAAATAACTTCTCATTTGAAAAATGCGAAAGCGTGGGCGCAAAACGGTGTGTCCTCAAGGCGCTAAAAAGCAAGTTCTCAGGAAATGAACTTAATTCCTGAAGAACTTGCTTTTATTTTGGCAATATCATCACTTATTTGTAAATGCTATGAGCTCAAATGTGAATTTTATGGACTGTTTTTCAATTTTACCTTGACAGTTGCGTATTCTAACAGTTAGATTAAATATACATGAAATTAGAATTAAAATACGCTGAGTATAGTGCAATCTAATTGTCTAAAACCGAATTTGGTGAGCCTTTTGATACCGCCAGTCGATTGATTCATGCTAAAGAAAGATGGTTGAAAGCATAATGGATAAATCATATTTGAAACAGCTGAAGTTAGCGAGTCAAACGTATAAATATTATGATATTGGTACTTATCTGAAAGATCACGGAGGAACCATCAAAACGGTTCCGTATACGATCCGAATTCTTTTAGAAGAAGCCCTGCGCCATGCTTCTAAGGATTCCGCAAAGGAACAATTTTTACCAGCTTTTAGCAACTGGGATACCCATCACGACAAGGATATTCCCCATCAACCTGAACGGGTTATCTTACAGGATTTAACTGGCGTGCCCGCATTGGTTGATTTGGCGGCGATGCGGGATGCAGTCAAAGCTCAACATGGCAATGTGAGCACGATCAATCCGGAGGTGCCGGTTCATCTCGTGATCGACCATTCAGTTCAAGTGGATCATTCTGGTAACGATGAAGCGTTTGAATACAACATTAAAAAGGAATTTGAACGCAACCAGGAACGTTACACCTTTCTAAAATGGGCCCAGAACAGTTTTGACAATTTGACCGTCATTCCACCTGACACTGGGATTATTCATCAGGTGAACTTGGAGTACTTGGCAGATGTGATACATGCCAAGCAACTAGCCGACGGAAGTTATGAAGCCTTTCCAGACACATTGGTCGGTACCGATTCCCACACGACCATGATTAATGGCCTCGGAGTCCTTGGTTGGGGAGTCGGTGGGATTGAAGCTGAATCCAGCATGCTCGGAGAGGATACTTATATGCCCGTGCCCAAAGTGGTTGGGGTGAAATTAAGCGGCAAATTAGCGGAAGGCATTACTTCAACTGATTTGGCGTTATCCCTGACTCATATACTGCGGGAACATAATGTGGTCGGCAAATTTGTGGAATTCTATGGGGACGGAGCCGCGTCTCTGCCACTGGCCTATCGGGCAACTATTGCAAATATGGCACCTGAATACGGCGCCACCTGCGGCTTCTTCCCCATTGACCAGCAAACCATTGACTACCTTAAACTCACCAACCGCCCAGCTGATCTCATCGAATTGGTGGAAGCATACGCCAAGGCCAATCACCTGTATTATACGGAGAGTGAAGACCGACATTACAGCGAGGATGACGCCTTGGACTTAAGTTCCGTTCAAAGTAGCCTGGCGGGGCCCAACCGACCGCAAGACACGGTCACGTTAAATAAGATGCCCAAGCAATTTGATGACCGTCGCGATTTGCCAGATTATCCGGTTAAAGTCGAAGGCAAGGACTTTAACCTTCGGGTAGGATCATTGGGAATTGCCGCCATTACCAGCTGTACCAATACATCGAATCCCCAAGTCTTGCTGGCAGCCGGTTTGATAGCTAAACGAGCGTTTGAATATGGGCTTAAAGTTCCAGAATTTGTCAAAACATCATTGGCCCCGGGTTCCCGAGTAGTGACGCAGTATCTAGAAGCGTCGGGTCTGCAACCCTATTTGGATAAACTGGGCTTTAACCTGGTTGGGTATGGCTGTACCACTTGCATTGGTAACTCGGGTCAATTAAAAGAAGATGTTCAAAGCCGGGTGGCCGAGGATCCTTATCCATTAGCCGCCGTTGAAAGTGGTAACCGGAACTTTGAAGGCCGAGTGAACCCGCTGATTAAGGATACGTACTTGGCTTCGCCGCCATTAGTTGTGATCTACGCGCTGGCTGGCACCTGTGATATTGATTTGACGACGCAACCTATTGGAGCCTCAAAGGATGGCCAACCAGTTTATTTAAAAGATCTCTGGCCAAGTGATGCTGAGGTTGCCGAATTGAATCAGAAATATCTTAAGCCAAAAGAATTTAAACAAAACTATCAATCAATTCTCAATCAAAACGAAACATGGAATCAGTTACCCGCACCAAAGTCTTCTACTTACGAGTGGGATGAAGATTCAACTTACTTGGCCTCCCCGCCATTTTTCGATGGCACAGCTGGTCAGCAACATTTAAGTGGCTTGCGCGTACTGGCAAAATTGGGTGATTCAATTACGACCGATCATGTTTCACCGGCCGGATTCATTGGGTCACAGACTCCTGCAGGCAGATATTTGCGCCAGAAGGGAATTCAGCCGAAGAACTTCAATTCCTATGGCTCCCGCCGAGGTAATCATGAAATTATGATGCGGGGGACGTTAGCCAATATTCGCTTACAGAATCAACTCACCCCAGATAAAGTCGGTGGGTTCACCCGTTATCTGCCAACCGATGAAGAAACAACTATCTTTGATGCCGCTCAACAATACAAACAGGCTGGGACGGGCTTGGTGATTCTGGCAGGCAAAGATTACGGCATGGGGTCATCTAGAGACTGGGCGGCCAAAGGGGTCAAACTTTTGGGCGTTAAAGCTATTATTGCCGAAAGTTTTGAACGGATTCATCGAGCTAATTTAGCCATGATGGGCGTTGTGCCACTTCAGTATCTCCCGGGTCAAAACGCTGAAACACTGGGACTTGATGGTACTGAAACATTCACAATTGATTTAGATGGGCAAACGGCGCACATCGTTGCAGAAAAAGATGGTCAGCAGACCAAGTTTGATGTGACGGTTCGGTTTGATACTCCAGTTGATTGGAATTATTACGAAAAGGGCGGCATTATGCCGTTGATCGTCCAAAATAAAATTGAAAGTTGATCTATTTCTAGAATAGTTAATTCAAATAGTCATGTAAGCACCTCAGAGAATAATACCTGAATTATTTCCCGACAAGACTAACAATTGATTCGGAACTATTTGGATTAACTCACAGTGTTGATTGTGAGGTAAGAGGATGAAATTACCAAAAGGACTGGCTGGCGTCGTTGTTGATCAAACCAAAATTAGTTCTACGAAGAACGAAATTTTGACATACGCTGGGTACCCAATTACAGAATTAGAAGATGTGCCATACGAAGAGATTGTGCTTTTGCTTTGGAATCTCCGACTGCCAACCGAATCTGAATTAGTTAGTTTTCGCCGTGAGTTGGTCTCCCAAATGAAGCTGCCAGCCGAAACGGTTCGCCTGATGGGGCGGATTGCCAAAGAGCCGCAGCATCCAATGAGTATTCTGCGGACAACGGTTTCACTCCTTGGGACAACCAATGACAACGAGCACGATGAGCCACCACGGATTTTGGCGAAAATGCTAACAGCGGTTGCGGCGATTATTCGAATTCGAAATGATCAGCCAATTAAGCGATCCAAACCTGATTTTGGGGTGGTGGAAAACTTTATTTACATGTTTTCTGGCAAGCGGCCCACTCGAGAACAAATTGAAATGCTTAACACGGTGATGGTGCTCCATGCCGATCATGAGTTCAACGCTTCGGCTTTTACGGCTCGGGTAGTTGCTTCGACCCAATCAGACTATTATTCATGCTTAACGACAGCTGTTTGTTCTCTTAAAGGCCCACTACACGGCGGCGCCAACGAACAGGTTTTCAAAATGTTGGAAACGATCAAACAAACCGGTCAAGATCCGCTTGAATATGTTGAACGGCAATTGGCTTCCAGGCAAAAGATCATGGGCTTTGGTCACCGAGTATATAAGCATGGTGATCCACGGGCCGCAATTTTGCGAGAAATTGCTAGGAAGATTTCTTATGAAACCGGCAATGAAGCGTACTTTGAAATGGAAGAGCAGATTCGGGATTTTATGTTTGAAAAGACTCATCTGCATCCAAATGTTGATTACTATACCGCGGTGATTTACCATTGCTTCAATCTTGACCGAGATACCTTTACAACAATGTTTGCGGCTTGCCGGACTGCCGGTTGGTTAGCGCACATTATGGAGCAGCGTGAGGAAGGCTGTTTGATTCGGCCTTCATCTGAATATATCGGTGAAACTAATCGGCATTATCATGCTGACAAGGAGGCTCATTTGCATGAGTGACGAAAAAATAACCATGAAAGATGGGCGGCTTCAAGTTCCAGACGTGCCAACAATTCCGTTTATCGAAGGGGATGGGATTGGTCCAGAAATTTGGGGTGCTGCCAAGACGATTTTTGATGCAGCGGTTAAGACGGCATATCGCGGTCAAAAGCAAGTGAATTGGCTGCCACTATTAGCTGGTGAAACGGCATTTAAACGAACCCACGAATGGCTGCCGACTGAGACATTGACCAGCTTGCGGGACTACTTGGTGGGGATCAAAGGACCGCTAACCACGCCAATCGGGGTTGGTCATCGATCAATCAACGTGACGTTACGGCAACAATTAGATCTGTATGCTTGTTTCAGACCCGTAACTTATTATCCGGGAAGTCCGTCACCGGTTGTCCATCCGGAAAATGTTGACATTGATGTTTTTCGCGAGAATACGGAAGACATTTATGCTGGCATTGAAGCGGATGTTGATACAGAAGACGCAAAGGAATGGGAACAATTATTAGCCAAGCAGGGTAAACTGGATAAGGTTAGATTTCCGGATTCATCTGCGTTTGGCATCAAGCCAATTTCTAAGGAAGGCTCGTCCAGATTGGTGAAAGCAGCCGTGGATTATGCTTTGGCTAACGAGAAGCACACTCTGACGCTGGTTCATAAAGGAAATATTATGAAGAAAACCGAGGGGAGCTTTAAGCAATGGGGATACGAAGTGGCCGAAAGCTATGGTGACCGAGTTTTCACAACGAACCAATACAATGTAATTCACAAGGTGCATGGGCAAGTAGCGGCTGATCAAGCCGAAGCCGATGCTCGAACAGCTGGCAAATTAATCGTGAATGATGTGATTACCGATAATTTCTTCCAACAAGCGCTCCTGTTTCCAGAGCATTTTGACGTGGTCGCGACCATGAACTTGAATGGCGATTACATATCGGATGCCTTGGCTGCCCAAGTAGGTGGTATTGGAATTGCTCCAGGTGGAAATATCAATTACCAAACTGGCCGGGCAATCTTTGAAGCAACCCATGGCACAGCACCTCAATTTGCGGGTCAAAACAAGCTGAACCCAACTTCAATTATTTTGTCAGGCGCAATGATGTTTGATTATATCGGTTGGCAAGCAGCTGCCAAATTAATTCGATCAGGGATTAGTCAGGCAATTGTCACGCACAATGTGACAGAAGACTTTGCGAAAACGCCGGATGCCACCGTATATAGTACCAGTGGTTTTGGCGATTACGTGGCAAAGATGATAGTGAGCGGATCCAAGCGGTTAGAAGTCGGAATGTAAGTCTCCACCGAGGGAAATTCTCGGTTTTGGAATTTTTCTCGGTGGTGCTTACATGCAGACTTCTGCTTGGAGGAGCTGTCCTAAAAGAAAGATAATGTCCATAAATAGAAAAATAAGGTCTGGACATATATTAATTTTCAATCAATGATCATTCACTTAGATCACCGTAGCCACCTAAAGTTGCGCCAAACGGCTGATCCCAGAATTTAACAAAGATGACCAACTATTCCAAAATCAGGAATAATTGGTCATCTTTGTTAAATTCTGGTTCTACAATATCTGTTGTTGGTAATAGATTTTATCTATTACTGATGACAGATTTTTTGTTTCTCGTTAGA
>NZ_JAUCAP010000060.1:0-15308 GCF_030361045.1 Lentilactobacillus sp. TOM.63 | reverse complement strand
AAAAAGAGCCCTAATCACAAAGTGATTAGAACTCGAATTTAGTTTCACCAACAACAGTTGACGAAGAGCCTCCAAAAAACAGGAATGGTTGTCCTTTTCATTAGTTGGAACCAATTCGAGCGTATTTAGCCAAAAGAACGCCAAGGCAAACAGCAACTTGGCGTAGACAATCTTCTCTATGGATTGGTTTGATTTCCGTTCGTATCAGTTCCGGTATTATTATCTGGGGTTGTATTGTTATCAGTACTATTGCTGGTATCATTACTACCGTCAGTACTTGAATCTGAAGATGCCGAGGATGAATTGGCATTATCATTTCCAGAGCCATCACCGCTTGGTTCTTGAGTTGTTGGTGTTTCAGACGATTCAGTTGTCCGGTCACTTCGTTCTGAACTTTCGTTACTTCGTGGCTGCGTGACAGTGGTGTTACTTGAATCACTGCCTTGGTCAACAGTGTAGCCGCTGGTTGTTTGACTTGAGCTATTGTCCGCAACCGTGCCCGGATAGCCGGCAACATAATATTCAGTTTGACTGCCACGGGTGGTTGCCACAACATCGTCCGGCTTGGTCCAATCAGTATTTGGTTTATCTTGTGAAATATAACCCATAACTGATTTATAGATCTGCTGGGCAATCGTTGTTTCAGTCGGTGAGATATAGGAGTTGGCTTTAAATTGATGATCGTACCCAGTCCAAATCGCGAGTGAATAATTTTTGGTAAATCCGGAGAACCAAGAATCCATGGACGAATCTGAAGGAACTTGGTTAATGTAGTCGTCAGGGTATTGCGTGGTACCCGTTTTCCCGGCTTCAAATAAACCAGAGACTTTTGCGGCAGTTCCCGATCCATTCGCATCCGTCATAACCCCTTTGAGCATATTTGTGATCATGAACGCGGTGGCGGGGGACATCGCCCGTTTGCCCTGACTGTGATACTTATGAGTAACGCCATTGACTTGGGTTACTTTTCGGATTAGGTAGGGTTTATAATATGTGCCACCGTTTGAGAAAGCCGCATAGGAGGCCGCTAACTGTTCTGATGAGATATACAGGCCAATCCCATTTTGAAGTTCAAGCGGCTTACTGAATGACATTCCCAAACTTTTGAGGAATTTAGTTGCTCGAGGAACCCCAACATTTTCCAAAGTACGGATTGCCGGAATATTCCGCGATTCAACTAATGCTTTTCGCATCGTGATTGTTCCTTGGTATTTATTATCAAAATCCATCACAGATTTGTCAGAGCCGGCATAAGTATATGGGGTATCTTTGACCGGTTGATAAGTTGGATACTTGAGGTACTGGATTGCAGGACCATAATCCATAATTGGCTTGGCAGTTGAACCTGAAGATCGGCCGGTTTGAACGGCTCGGTTTAACCCGAAAGCGACTTTAATTTTTCTACCACCTTGCATGGCAAGAACTTTACCATTGTTGGGATTGACTAAGGTTGCCCCAAGCTGGAATCGATTACTTGGATAAACAATCCCTGAAGAGGTACCATTTGCGACATTGTACAGTTTCTTTTGGGCATTTAAGTCTAAATTCGTGTAAACTTTCAGGCCACTATTTGTTTTGTAGCCTTTATCATGAAGCTCTTCTATTGTTTGTTTGAGATAAGAATCGATATATTTGGACGTTTTTTCAGAAGTTTTGGCTTTGGCATGTGTTTTTGACAGGTTACGCTGAACGCTGACATTTTTCGCATTCTGGGCCTGTTGCTCCGTGATTACTTTATTTTTAACCATTGCATTGAGGACTTCGTTACGTCGTTCAGTCGCGTATTTTGGATATTTATACGGATTATATAGGGTCGGGGACTGCGGCATCCCAGCTAACATGGCAAATTCTGGTAATGTCAGGTGATCAAGAGTCTTATTATAATAGAACTCAGCCGCCGTTTGCATCCCGTAAACTCCATTGCCCATATACACTTTATTAATATAGAATTCTAAGATTTGACTCTTGGAGTAGTGTCGTTCCACTTTAATAGCCAGCCAAGCTTCTTGGGCTTTTCGCTTTAAAGTTCGGTCACTGGCAGCAGTTGAAAAGACTGATAATTTAACTAATTGTTGGGTTAACGTACTACCACCCTGAAGACCCAGGGAAGACCCGGTGACGTTTGAAATGGCAGCTCCCATAATTCTAATCGGGTCGACACCACCATGTTTGTAAAATCGGCGGTCCTCAATTGAAACGACAGCTTGCTTCAGCGTCTTTGGAATCTTCTTGGATTTAACGTAATCCCGGTTTTGACTTCCTAATCTGGAAATCACATGACCATTTGCATCATAAAACTTGGTCGAATTATCACTTGAAAGGGCAGAACGGGTAATCTGTGGGGCACTGGATGCATAAAAAGTAAACAAACCTGCACCGAACAAAATGATCAGGCCGAAGAAAATTAAAAGATACTTTAAAATTCTTTTAAACGGTCCTTTTTTCTTGGTAAACTGGCGTCCGCGTCGACGTTCGGCACGAGACTTAGGACTATTCTGTGACATAGAGTTCTCCTTCGTATCTTAATCAATGATTGAATCAACCGCCCGCAAATAGGGAAGCAGTGGGTTAATTCTGTATGGAACTAAAAAACCGGTTTCTTCGATGACTTTTCTTGGAATGGATTTTCGACCTCCTGAATTTTGGTTATCCCAGTAGTCAATCAGCGTGGTTGCTTTGAGAACAAAGACGGATTGGTCATTCACAAATTTGATGACAGCAAAACAAATACCTTGTTGCTTTAGACATTGTCTCATATGTTCCACTTGATGTTTATGAAAATTCTTTAAAGGAAATGATGTCCGATTCTTGGTCTCTTTGGCATCAAAGTCGATGTAGCGGCCTTTGTAAACGCCGTTATAGTCGGTCGTTGAAGAGCGTCGAAAATAAGCCTCGTTAATTCTGGCGGCACTTCGCTTGGGATAATCCACCGAAACAATTTGAATGGGGGTCGGCTTCTTGTGAATGACCGCAATTCCATTATTCAGGTAATAGGTATTGCTTTTATTAATCTCATCTTCTAGCGTCATTCCTCGATTTGAAAAATCTATGGCGTCGTTGTGTTCATTCGTAGAGGCCGGTTGTTCGTAAAATTGATTGCCATTGGGGTATCTAATAGTCATGAACTGAAAGCTTCCTTTTTTATTGTGAATAGTTACATTGTACTGCAAATTTGGAAAAAATAATCATAATAATGTTATTATATCAAGAGTGGGTATTAATGAAAATAATTTATTGTAAGGGTGATACTTTGAGCCGCTTGTGGATAACTGGCTACCGAAACTATGAATTAGGGATCTTTAAGGACGATGATCCTAAACTAAAAGTAATTGATTCAGTGTTAAAGGCTGAACTGGTTCAAGCAATTATAGATGGAACTGACTGGATTATTTCTGGTGGCCAGCTTGGTGTTGAACAATGGGCGTTAAGAGTTGGAACTGATTTGAAGAAAGATTATCCGGGGGAATTTCAAACCGCGATGATGCTTCCATTTTTGGAATTTGGCAGTAATTGGAACGCGGCTAATCAGGAGAAATTTGCCAAGATTAAAAGTCTCGTAGATTTTTCTGCCGTGGTGAGTCAAAAGCCCTATACTTCGCCAGAACAATTAAGAAATTATCAAGAATTTATGTTAACCCATACAGACCAGGCAATCTTGATATATGATTTAGATAATCCAGGAAAGACCCAATACGATTTCGACAAAATTAAAAAATTTGCTGAGAATCATCCGTATCCGTACAAATTAATCACTTTCGATGATTTGCAGGCGGCTGCAGATGAATATCAAGAAAACTTAAATAATGGTTCCCAAGACAACTAAACTATGATATTATTTTATTGGTTTGTTGCAAATTAAAGATGAGGTGTACCCAATAGTATGGAAAACATTAATTATACTCCGAAAGATATTCTTCAAAAAGAATTTCGACAAAAGATGCGGGGCTATGATCCCAATGATGTCGATAGCTTTTTGGACAATATAATCAAAGATTACGAGGCCTTTAATAAGCAATTGCAAGAATTGAGCGACGAAAATGAACGGCTTAAGGTTCAGGTCGATGAACTGAACAAGCAGATTGCCGTTTCTGGTACTCAACCACTTCCAACTGCTGGTGTCGCGCCAAGTCGGGCTACTACTGCCAGCCAGCCAATGTCCAGCGCAACTAATATGGACATTCTAAAACGTTTATCCAATTTGGAACGGCGAGTATTTGGGTCTCAGTTAGACAATAATGCCAACGATTCCCATAGACTTTAGTTTCAAGTAATTTTATACCAGCTGGTGTAAATCCTGAGTAATTGCGGTCGTATTATTACGGCTGAGGAAAGTCCATTCTCGCACAGGCTGAGATGCCTGTAGTGATCGTGCTCGGTGAAAAAATAAGCCGGGGGACTCTTAATTGAGTTACGGCGGAACAAGCAGCTAAGGCTTTGCTATGCTGTTTGTTCCCTAAGGTGCCACAGTGACGAACAATGTAGGAAACTATATTGATGGAACGCGGTAAACCCCTCGAGCGGGAAACCCAAACTTTGGTAGGGGAGCTTCACACACGGTAAATGAACCAAGTGTGGGGGAGAGGTCCTTGTGACTTCTCAGATAGATGATTACTACTTGCTTTATCGTCCTGGGATAAAGTAAGCACAAAACATGGCTTATAGGGATTTACACCAAACAGGTTGGGTGGGAGCTTGCTCCCACTTTTTTGTTACACAAAACTAGAAATGAGATGAACATCAATGAAATTTAATTTAATTGCAACTTGTGCTGCAGGAATTGAGGCACTGGTTGGTAAAGAACTCCGAGATCTTGGTTACGATGTCCAAGTTGAAAATGGCCGGGCACGATTTGAAGGCACAGAAGAAGATATTATTAAAACCAATTTATGGCTGAGAACGGCTGATAAGATCAAGATTGTGATTGATGAATTTGATGCCCAGACTTTCGACGAGTTGTTTGAACAAACGACTGCCATTGCTTGGGACAAGATGTTGCCGATGGACGCTGCCTTTCCAGTCGAAGGGCGGTCAAAAAACTCCAAGCTGCACAGTGTTCCTGACTCACAAGCGATTGTTAAAAAAGCGATTGTCAACGAATTGAGTACCGCTTATCACCGTCACACAAGATTACCAGAAACGGGGGCTGAATTTCCGTTAGAAGTCGCCATTAGCAAAGATCATGTGATGTTAACATTGAACACAACGGGTGCCAGCTTGTTCAAGCGAGGATACCGGGTGGAAAAAGGGGAAGCACCCTTAAAAGAGAATATGGCGGCCGCATTGGTCATGCTGACAAACTGGTACCCAGACGTGCCGTTTTTAGACCCATTCTGCGGTTCTGGGACAATTCCAATCGAAGCCGCACTGATTGGTCGGAATATTGCTCCTGGCTTTAACAGGGACTTTATATGCGAACAATGGCCATGGATTGATGCAGATATGGTTCAACGCGTCCGCGATGAAGCTGACGCCAAAGCAGATTATGATACCGAACTTGATATTTCTGCCAGCGACATTGACGGCAATATGATCGAAATTTCAAAGCGAAATGCTGAAGAAGTTGGCCTACTGGATGATATTCAGTTCAAACAGTTGGCGGTTGCTGATTTCAAAACAGATAAGGTAAATGGTGTGATTGTCGGCAATCCCCCTTATGGTCAACGAATGAGTGATGCAACTCGGGCTCACGAACTTTACCGACAAATGGGCAAGACGTTTAAACCTTTAACAAGTTGGTCAAAATATTTTCTAACTTCCGACTTGGAATTTGAAAAATATTATGGTCAAAAAGCAACTAAGCGCAGAAAGTTGTACAACGGTTCTATTAGAACGGACTATTTCCAATTCTGGGGAAAGAAAGTTCGTGATTTAAGCAGTTTAAGCAGTTTTAAAGAAAAATAATTCAATTAATATGTTAAAATAAGAACGACTCGGTTGGAAGAAGTGATTTGTTTTTGAAACAGATAGCGATAATTGGTGGCGGGATCATTGGCGCGACTGCGGCATTTTATTTAACGAGGCTAACAGGAGCTGACTCTGTTCAAGTGACGTTATTTGATGATGGTGAGGGTCAGGCAACCAAAGCGGCTTCGGGAATCATTTCACCGTGGTTGTCCAAACGGCGTAATAAACGTTGGTATGCTTTGGCAAAACGTGGGGCTGAATTGATCCCTGAACTTGTCCATGATGCGCAACTCGGATCAGAGGTTTATGAGCAAACGGGAACAATCGTGACCAGAAAGTCCTCTGAGGATCTAAAAGCCCTGTATACTGAGGCGAAAGAAAAAGCAGCCATCACTCCTGCAATGGGAGAAGTCCAGCTGCTTTCGGCGATCCAAGTAGGTGAAAGGCTGCCATTCTTAACGACTGCACCCGAGGGCGTCTTTGTGAGCGGCGGGGCAAAGATTGATGGCGCACAATTTGTCAATCAGCTCTTAGATAATGCTCAAGCACATCACCTCAAAATCGTGCATGGTCGAGCGAAATTCAATTCAAACGGTCTGATCACTTGTGATTCCAAGCAAGACAGCTTTGATCGGACGATTGTCGCGACCGGTGCTTGGATGAAAGCGACGTTGGCGCCGCTCGGATTAAACCTAGCAGTTCGGCCTCAAAAGGGTCAGCTGATTGAGATCTCAGTCCATACCAAGGAAGCTTGGGATACACTGCCGGTGATGATGCCCGAAGGAAGCAGTGACATTATTCCCTTCGCCGGTGGAAAATTAGTGATTGGCGCAACTCATGAGGATGATCAACAGTTTGATCTGACACCAACAAAAACCGCTCGTGACGAACTCTTGGCAAATGCTGGGGCCTTTATCAGTAGTCTGGCCAAAGAGCAGGTAGTCGATATGCGGGTTGGAACTCGAGCTTACACCCCTGATTTTGGTCCATTCTTCGGTCAATTGCCCACCAATCCGGCGATTGCTGTCGGTGGTGGTTTGGGGTCATCAGGACTAACAACTGGCCCGATCATCGGTTATCTATTGGCCAAATCTGTTTTGGGTGAATTGGACGAAGACCTTAGCTGCTATACTAAACCGGTAAGTGCCTATCTGACTAATCTTTAATTGCATGTAAAGCTTGTTGTGCCAGAAAGTGGGCCCCGTGATTTTGGCTGTCGGGAATCCATGTGTTAACAACGGTTGTAAATTTTGACTGGAGATCGATCAGGTGATCAACCTCTGTTTGAAAATGTTTGGCATAACTCTTGTTGAGGCTGTCAATGACGATCTTGCTATCAGTGTAGTAAAAAACGAATTCATTTGGGTCTTGATTTAAAGTAGCCAGTTTTTCAAAAGCCTTAATTGCGGCAATAAATTCGGCCTCATGATTATTTGTAGATGTAATTCGTTGTTTGAATTGAATTTGTTGGCCATCGTGGAGGATTAAAATCCCAATGGCGGCATGCTGGTTATTCTGGTTGACTGCTGCATCACTATATATTTTATACATTATTAATGACTAACACTTTCTAAGGAGTTTTATTAATGATAACTCAAAAACGACACTTCTTTTACCAACCAAGTCCACTCGGAAGCATTATTTGTTGGAGCTGGACGTTTGTCATTTTCTTTATTGGGGTCATTATCTGGTTGGAAATCACTCATTTTCAATGGATAACGCTATTTTTCTTTGTCTTATTTGCATTTACTGCCTGGGCAGAAATTCATTTTCGGAGTATCCAGATTTATGATCACCAATTGGTTGTGAGCCGGATTACGAATCCGCATTGGTTGGTGATCGATTTGGATAAAATCTCACATGTCCAAACTTCAAAGTATCAACTAGGGTTCGTTGCCAAGACAAAGATTTATAGTTTTATTTTACCCGCAAACTCTGTGATTGAAATAAAAGAATTAATTACCCATTGGTAGACGTCCACAATGTTGTGTATTGTTCTGTGAAATAGCTTAGGAGGCCGTTATCATTATGAAGAGCGATGTTGAAATTTCTCAAGAGTCATCTATGGAACCAATCACCAAAATTGCTGGTAAACTTGGTATTACTGAAGATCAGCTGGAACAATATGGTCATTATAAAGCAAAAGTTCATTTCGATCCTAAAACAGAACGAAATGATGGTAAATTAATTTTAGTCACCTCGATTAATCCAACCGCTGCTGGAGAAGGAAAAACAACAGTGACAATCGGACTTGGCGATGCCTTTACAGAATTACATAAAAAGGTTGCCCTTGCGTTACGAGAGCCTTCGCTAGGCCCAGTTATGGGTATGAAAGGCGGTGCAACCGGGGGTGGCTACGCTCAGGTTGTCCCAATGGATGACATTAACCTGCATTTTACGGGGGATTTTGACGCCCTAACTGAGGCCCACAACACTTTGGCTGCCTTAATTGACAATCATATTCAGCACGGGAATCAATTAAATATTGATCCTCGCCAAATCACTTGGAAACGGGTCTTGGATGTTAATGATCGCGAGCTCCGTCAGGTGGTTGTCGGCTTGGGTGGTCGAACTTCTGGCGTCCCTCGGCAAGATGGTTTTGATATTACGGTTGCCAGTGAGTTGATGGCAATTTTATGCCTGGCAACTGATTTGACTGATCTCAAAAAGCGAATTGGAAAAATGTTAATTGGATATACATATGACCGCAAGCCAGTGTTAGTTTCCGATTTACATGTTCAGGGCGCATTGACGTTGTTACTAAAAGATGCCATTAAACCAAACTTAGTTCAGACAATTGAGCATACGCCAGCGTTTATTCACGGTGGCCCATTTGCCAATATTGCCCATGGCTGTAACAGCATTTTGGCTACCCAAGCCGCTTTGCACTTTGGGGATTATGCAATTACGGAAGCTGGATTTGGTTCAGATCTTGGCGGCGAAAAGTTCATGGATATTGTTTCACCAAAACTTAAAAAGTCGCCAGATTGCGTTGTAGTGGTTGCAACCGTTCGGGCACTTAAGCTTAATGGCGGTGCGAACAAAAATGACCTAAACGAAGAAAACTTAGCTGCATTAAAGGCAGGGGCCGTTAATCTCAAACGTCACGTAGAGAATATGGAACAATACGGTAAACCAGTTATCGTGGCAATTAACAAATTTGTCAGTGATAGTGACGCTGAAATTGATTTCTTAAAGCGTTACGTGGCTGATACATTGAAGGTTAAGGGCGAAGTCATCACTAGCTGGGCAGACGGTGGTAAAGGCGCTATCGATTTGGCCAAACAAGTGATTACAGCTTGCGATCAGCCGGCAGAATTTAAGCCTTTGTATACGAGTGACGACTATCTCCTGGACAAAATGAAAGCCATTGTGACCCATGTGTATGGCGGCGCTGATGTTGAGCTATCAACTAAAGCCCGAAATGCCCTTAAGCGGATTGAAAAAATGGGTTATGGTGACCTGCCTGTTTGCATGGCTAAAACTCAATATTCGTTAACTGACAATGCCAAACAGCTGGGTGCCCCAACAAACTTCACAATTCACGTTTCAGATTTACAGTTAAAATTAGGGGCTGGCTTTATTGTGGCAATTACTGGTAAAATATTAACAATGCCAGGGTTACCAAATCATCCAGCTGCCCTTGACATGGACATTGATGAAAACGGTCGAATTACTGGACTGTTCTAAAGGAGTTTTTAAATTGCCTGTCGTATATATTATCGGAATTGCTTTGCTAGTTGGGGTTGACCAATTTGTTAAGCACTGGGTTGTAGTGAGCTTAGCACTGGGACAGTCGTTTACGCTTATCCCTGGTGTGATTTCACTAACCCGGATTAATAATACCGGTGCTGCTTGGAGCATTTTGGCAGGCCACCAGGAAGTGTTTATCATCATCGCATTGTTAGCTGTGGTGATCATCGGCTACTTCTTGGTTCATTATTGGAAAAATGTGCCTTATCGCATCGGCTTAAGTCTCTTATTTGCGGGGACTGCCGGTAATGTCATCGATAGAATTTTAAATGGTCATGTTGTTGATATGTTTCAACTGGATTTTATTAACTTTCCGATCTTCAACTGTGCAGATATGTTCTTGACGTTTGGAATCATTATTTTAGGAATTGCGATCTTGCGGGAACAATAAATTGAGGATTGATAATAAGTTGAAAACAGTTGTATTAACCGAACATACCGGGCGACTTGATAAAGTGGTTTCAGAGATTGATACCACAATTAGTCGCTCTCGGGCAAAAAAATTAATTGAAGATGGTCACATCAAGGTCAATGGGCAACTTAAGAAGCCTAAATACCATGCAGAAGTGGGTGACCAAATTGACATTGAGGATATTGAACCCACACCAATCAGCTTGGAACCAGAAAACATTCCCTTGGATATCATTTACGAAGATGATGATGTCATTGTCGTCAATAAACCCCAAGGAATGGTCGTTCATCCATCAGCGGGTCATCCCAACCACACACTAGTCAACGCACTACTGTTTCATAGTCCATTATCAACGATTAACGGGGAGTTTCGCCCCGGAATCGTTCACCGAATTGATAAGGACACCTCAGGTTTGTTAATGGTCGCCAAAAACGACGCAGCTCATCAAGCGTTATCGGAACAATTAAAGAAACAAAAAAATTTGAGAAAGTACATTGCGTTAGTTCACGGTCGGATTGATGAAAATTCCGGGGTTGTCAATGCTCCAATTGGCCGCTCTGTTAAAGATCGTAAAAAACAGGCAGTTGTTGCTGATGGGCGACCTGCGATTACCCATTTTAAGGTGCTCGAGCGTTTTCAAGATTACACATTAATCAGTTGTCAACTTGAGACTGGTCGAACTCACCAGATTAGAGTCCATATGAAATATATTGGCCATCCAATTGCCGGCGACCCACTTTATGGCCCCCGAAAGACCCTCAAGGGGAATGGTCAGTTCTTACATGCTCAGGAATTGGGATTTGAGCACCCGGTGACGCACAAGTTAATGGTCTTTTCAGCCCCGATTCCAACGATTTTTGAGAAAACTTTGGCTCATTTACGGCTGAATAATGCGTTGAATTCTTGACAAGTTGGCTCAGCTCTCATATTCTGAAACTAACATGCTTTTTCGGTTTATAAAACCTTACACTAATTTAAGGAGCACTTGATGATGGGAAAAATTATTTTAGACAAAATGGCGATGCAACGTGCTTTAACCCGGATCACATATGAAATTGTTGAAAAAAACAAGGGTGTTGAAGACCTCGTCCTCATTGGGATCAAAACGCGGGGGATTTTTCTCGCCAATCGCATTGCCGACCGGCTGCAACAATTAGAAAATGTCACCATTCCAGTAGGTGAACTCGATATCACGAATTATCGGGACGATATTGAACACGATTCAATGAGTATCGACGTCAAAATGTCCAATAATAAGATTGATTTTTCAATTGAAGGCAAGCGGGTGATTCTAGTCGATGATGTTTTATACACAGGCAGAACCGTTCGAGCTGCTCTTTCGGCTGTTATGGACCTTGGCAGGCCTAAGAGCATTAATCTCGCAGTTTTAGTCGACCGCGGTCATCGTGAATTGCCAATTCGCGCCGACTTTGTGGGTAAAAACATTCCAAGTTCACAAAAAGAGCAAATCAAAGTATACGTATCGGAAATTGATGATAAAGATGCTGTTGAACTCATCAAATGATACTTAGTAATGGGGAGTCAGCATGACGCAAAGATATTTGATATTAGAAGATGGATCTGCGTACCCTGGTAAGGCATTCGGTTCATTAGCGACAACAACTGGAGAACTGGTTGCCAATTCAACGATGAATGGCTACCAGGAAATCATCTCCAACCAAATTTACCACAACCAAATAATTGTTTTTACCCAATCATCAATTGGCAATACCGGACTCGACCAAAACGCGTACGAGTCCATTTTGCCATCTGCTAAAGGCGTGATTGTTCGTGAATATGAGAATCTGGCAACTGACCACTTTAAGCGAATTTCGTTGGATCGTTATTTGAAACAGCATAAGATTCCCGGTATTTATGATGTAGATACCCGTGAAATTCGTCACCGACTCCAGAAATACGGTAATATGAAAGCCAGCATTGTTGACGTGGCAGATGATCATGCATTCGATCAGCTGCATGCCACTGTTTTAACGAATCAACAAGTCGCCCAGGTTGCAACACCGAAACCTTATCCCAATCCTGATGAGGGGGATAACGTTGTTGTGGTTGACTTTGGCCTCAAAAGTGGAATTTTGCGTGAACTATCCCGCAGAAATTGCAACGTAACGGTTGTGCCTTGGAATGCATCCAGTGAGATGATCCTTGACTTAGATCCAGATGGGATTGTTTTATCAACTGGCCCTGGGGCACCGTCGAATTTGCCACAGTCCGTTCTAAAGATGATTGAAGAAGTTCAAAGCCAAGCGCCGTTATTTGCTATTGGGTTGGGTCATGAATTATTCGCTTTGGCGAACGATGCCAGTGTTTACCAACTTAGAGTTGAGCATCACGGGGCCAACCATCCAATTCGTGAAATTATCACAAATGAAATCTTTTATTCCGGTCAGGAACAAGGATATGCGGTTGATCCCAAGTCAATTGATCACGCAAAATTATTTATTACCCACATTGATTTAGTTAATGGTACGGTTCAGGGGCTTCGTCACCGTGATTTTCCGGCCTTTTCAGTTCAATTTTCACCTGATGGGGCACCGGGACCTAAAGATAGTGTTGGCTTGTTTGATGACTTCACGGAAATAATGGAAAGAAGAAGGGTCGACAATGGCAATAGTTTTTAATAAAGTCCTATTACTAGGTGGTGGCCCAACAAGTATTGGTCACGAAAATGAGCTCGATGCGGCCGCTTTTGAGCGATTAATTGCCCTGCGAAAAACGGGTGCTCAAATTATTTATGTCGATGATAATCCGTTCTCGGTCACTAGTGAAGAAATTCAGCCTGCCAACGTTTATGTTCAGCAGGTCAATTTCAAAAATGTTGTGAACATTATTGAGAAGGAACAGCCGGATGCAATTATGGCCACGACGGGTGGGTTAAATGCGATGCAAATTGCCTGGCAGTTGTCAGAAAGTGGCGTGTTAAGTGCCAATAACGTGACATTGCTTGGCATTAAGCCAGCAGATTTGCGTAAAGTCATCGATAATCAGAAATTACGAGATTTGCTGACCGAAATCAGTGAGAAAGTGATTGCTTCCAAAATTGTCGCTGACGATAGTGAAGCAATGGATTTTGTCCGCGAAGTCGGCTTCCCAGTTATTGTAAAGCCAATTTCAGCTAGCCATGATACCAGCCGGTTCATTTGTAACAATACCGATGAACTAGAAGATGCCCTAGACGTGAGCTTTAAACGAACTTATATTAAACGCTGTTCGATTGAACAAAGTATTGTTGGTTATAAAGAAATTGAAATGGTTGGTGTTCGGGATACCAACGGAAATAAAATGTTGATTACTGGTTTGGAAGACATGGATCCAATTGGAATTCATTCTGGTGATTCAATCATTTTTGCCCCAACCCAGACATTAATTAACGAAGAATATCAAGCACTGCGAACAGCTACTTTTCGAATTATGGATGCGCTTAATGTGACGGGAACTTGTCATGTCCAATTTGCCCAGAGTAGAACGGATTCAAATTATTTTGTCACCAAAGTTAGCCCTTTCTTTACTCGGAATACTTTGTTGGCAGCTAAGGCAACCGGTTATCCATTAACCTACGTTTCAAGCTTTTTGGAATTAGGCTATACTTTCACAGAGATTAAACTGCCTACGAAATATAGCAAATATCTTCCATTCATGGAACCAACGATGGATCACGTACTGGTTAGAATTCCTCTCTGGCCATTTAGGGATATCAATGACGTTGATCAACATCTCAATACCCTAATGAAATCGGTAGGGTCGACAATCGGGGTTGGCAGAACCGTTGAGGAAGCGATTATCAAGTCCATGCATAGCTCCCAGTTTTCACCAAGGGATATTCTTCCGAGTGTGTCTAAAGTTGATGACGATGATGTGATCAATCAATTAATTCACCCGTTGGCCAGCAGAATATTGATCTTAATGGAAGCACTAAGAAGAGGCTTCTCAATTGACGAGTTATCTGAACTGACCCGAATTGATCGTTTTTATTTCTATAAGCTCAATCAATTATTACGGGCTCAGGACTATGTGATTAATAACCCAATGTCGCCGCATTCGGTTCAGGTTGGTCACAAATACGGTTTTGGTGATGGTATGCTAGCCGAGCTATGGAATGTAAACATTTCTGAAATCACTCGAATGAATCGAAATACCAAGCAACCAGTGACTTATAAAGAAATCGAACCAAGTGCTGGGGAATTCATAGAAGCAACCAATATTTTTTACAGCAGCTATGAACTTGAAAATGAAAGTCAACCATTTTCCGGCAAAACAGCCTTAGTAATTGGCAGAGGTGGCAACCAGTTGGGACCCAATTCTGCAGCTGATTATTATACGACTCAAATCCTTATATCGCTTAAAAAAGCCGGTTACAAAACAATCATTATGAATACCAATCCCAATGCAGTTTCACTTACGCCTCAGTTGAGTGACAAGCAATACATTGAGCCGATCCAATTGGGAAACATTTTGAATATTATTAATGTTGATCAGCCTGACGTGGTTTTCCTACCAGGAAATCGGCATTATCTTTCAAAACAGTTAAAACAGTTCACTGGCTTAAATATGGTCGTTTTGCCGCCAGATCAAAAGGTTGCCATATACAAAGAACAAGAAGCGACAGCGGCAGTTGATCTGTTCATTCAGGACGACGAAATTATTCCTGTCACGACGCTTTCGTTTTTCAACCATAACAATCGGATGGATCTCCATCATATTAATGATTATCAAGAACCCATGAGTCACTGGGAAACTGATGAACAGTCATTGATTAAGCAGGCGATTAGTTCAGTGGATCCAACTGAATGGCAGGGCCTCGTACAAGTATTATTTGATCAATCAGGATCTGAGTACACATGCACAGGGATTCGGCCCGTTCGAATTACTGAAACAGCTTTTTTAACTAAGACGACAGGGGTTAACTGGATTAATGTATTGGTTCGAAAATATCTTGGGCTGCTTGATATGGCATCTTTGAGGGAACAGTTACGACCGGCTGAGCATAAGCGTTATTCAATTATGACTGCCAAGTTCCCATTTAAAGAACTCCAGTCTAATCGTCAAGAGGGAACCACGAAACAGGAGGTTGGCGCATCTTTATCATTTAAAAATTTTGAATAGTCAATCAATTGTATATAGCAAATAGTGGCTGAACCAGACAATTTCGGCTCTTCGTCAACTGTTGTTGGTGAAACTAAATTCGAGTTCTAATCACTTTGTGATTAGGGCTCTTTTTGTT
>NZ_JAUCAP010000059.1:0-16043 GCF_030361045.1 Lentilactobacillus sp. TOM.63 | reverse complement strand
GGATAATTTTTCATAGCTTAAACTCGCTTTTTACATAGAAGTATATCAAAAATCATAGATCTTGGACAGCTTCTAAAAATTTTCTTAATGATATCTGAACCGGCATCAGGATCCGTTTTCATCGTATCGTTAAATTCATTTACTAATTTTCGGGTGCGGCGCCGATCCTTGGCAAGCTCGGGGTCATTGTTCACATACCTTTGACCAGCAATCATTTTTTCTTTTTCAGTTAAAGTCATCGTTATCCTCCAGTTAAGTTTAAGGCTATGTACAGAAACAAGGTCGAGGCAAAATTGACTTGTCTCGACCTCATTTCGTAGGTTTTATATGGATGGTTCCTTGTTTGAAGTGTTGCTTGAAGCGACATAGCGGAAATGTGCTCCACCAAGCAATAACCTGCACATAAGCACTTGATCTGTAAATCCAAAATCAGGATTTTCAGATCAAGACACTTATGCTCCGGTTATTCCCGCTTGGTTCCGCACTCTACTTGATGTCGTTAAACGTCAAGTTGAACATTGTTGCTAAGTCTTGGAATTGAGTTTCAGTTGCGTTGAATGTCAAAACAGTGTGGTGTCCACCACCATCATGGATCCATTGAGTAGCACCATTCTTCAAGCCCATCTTTGGTGTCCACATTTGTTTGGCAACTGGAAGATTTGGAGTTGGCTTTGGAGCTTTGTGCCCATCAACGGCGTAACCAATCATTCTGTATTCGTTACCGAAGTCAGAGATGGTAACATCCATTGCGTCACCTTCACGGCCAGTAAATACCAAACGTGCTGGATCAGCTTTGCCACCGATATCCAATGGGTGAACTTCAACACGAGGCTTGTCGCTGGCGATACTTGGGTCAACTTCAAGCATATGTGATCCAAGGATGGCTTCCTTACCCTTTTGTAATTCAAGGGTGTAGTCTTCCATGAATGCAGTTCCTTCATTGTGGGTCATGATCTTAGTCAAGCGATCCAAGGCAGCTGTCTTCCAGTCACCTTCAGCACCGAAGCCATAACCTTCAGCCATCAACAATTGAGCTGCAAGGCCTGGTAATTGTTCCAAACCATAAAGGTCTTCGAAGTTGGTTGTGAATGCTGAGTAGTTACCTTTGTCAAGGAAGTTCTTGATACCGAAGTATTCACGGATCTGGTAACGAACTGAATGTTCGTACTTGTCTTTGTCATTGTCGCCTTGAACAAATTCGTACTTGTCTTGTAATTCTTTGTACTTCTTGTCAATATCGTCTTCAGAAACGGCGTTAACTGATTGTACCAAGTCACCAAGTGCGTAGTAATCAACGGTCCAGCCAAATTGAATTTGGGCTTCAACCTTGTCACCTTCAGTAACGGCAACGTTTCTCATGTTGTCACCAAAACGGGCAACCTTGATGTTAAAGCTTTCGTTGTAAGCAACTGCAACGTCTTCCCAATCAGCAATTTCGTCTTGGACTTCTGGATCACCCCACCAGCCGTAAACGATCTTGTTGTTCTTACGAAGACGAGCATTGATAAAGCCGTATTCACGGTCACCATGAGCACTTTGGTTCAAGTTCATGTAATCAAAGTCGATCGTGTCATATGGAATGTGATCAAGGTATTGAGTTGCTAAGTGAAGTAAAGGCTTTTGAAGTAACTTAGTACCACGGATCCAGTTCTTTGCTGGTGAGAAAGTATGCATCCAAGTAATCACACCGGCAACCCTGTCGTTGTAGTTGACATCTTTCATTAACTTAGTGATGCTGTCAGCAGTCGTTGCAACCAATTTGAAGACGATTGGGTAAGGCAACTTGCCTGAGGCGTTCAACTTGTCAACCATGTCCTTAGCATCTTTTTCAACGGACTTTAATTGTTCTTCACCGTAAAGATGTTGACTACCAGTAACGAACCAAAATTCATAATCAGGAACTTGTAACATAATGTTTTCTCTCCTCGTAATGAAATATTTTTTACTGTCTGAACACAAGCATCCAGGCATTTATAACAAACAAATTGTGCCAACATAAGCAATTAATTGAGTTACTGTTATCGCTTACATGAATTATTATAAATTATTTGTACGCATAAATCAATCACTTTTTTAATTTGTTAGCACAAAATTTTAAGTGAGCGAATCCAGGCGGTTAGAGATCGGAGTGTAAGGCTCCTCAAACAGAAATTCCAGTTTTGGGAATTTTTGTTTGAGGTGCTTACATGCAGATCTCTGCTTGGAGGAGCTGTCCTAATCAAGTGAGCGGATCCAAGCGATTAGAAACTGGAACCTAAGTCTCCTTCTGCAGAAATCCCCGATTCTGGGATTTTTGCAGAAGGTGCTTAGGTGGAAGTTTCTGCTTTACGGAGCTGTCCTAAAAAGGTGAGCCCAACGCTTAGAATCCTGCACCTAAGCCTCTCCATTCCCCATCCACACAAAAAATCAACCATCCAACGACGGACAATTGATTTTTTATTTCCATTCTGGAATCAAAGCCCAGAATGGTTCGTTTTTAATTAATTGTTAGAATTATTGGTTGCGGAAGTTTCTTCTTTAATCCCTGCAGCCTTGTGGAGATCAAGTTCAATCTCTTCAAGTGATTTACCACGGGTTTCGATAAACTTCTTGTGAACGAACCAAATAGCGATTCCACAAATGATTGCATAGAACAGGAACGCATTGTCGAGCCCCCATGCACTTAACATCATTGGGAAAGTCAATGAAACGGCCATATCAGCGAGCCAGTTGGTTGCTGAACAGAGTGACGTTCCAAGACCACGAATGTTCAATGGGAAGACTTCACCAATCAGAACCCAAGTAATTGGGGCCCAAGTTGAAGCATAAAAGGCAATGTAGACCGTCAAAGCGATCGCACTGACATAGGCAGCAGCTTGAGAACCGTTATCAAACTTCAAAATGACATACATCACAACTAATGAGAGACCCATTCCAGATGCCCCGAAGATCAGCATCTTTTTACGGTCAACTTTATCCATCAACAGCATTGCCACAATCGTGACAATAACGTTAACAACACCTATTCCAATATGGGCAAGCAAAGCAGCGATCACTCCCCAGCCAACATCGGTAAAGATCGTTGGTGCATAGAAAATCACACTGTTACTGCCAATAACTTGCTGGAAGACGGCGGCACCAAGACCAGTAATCAAGGCTGGTCGAACGGCTTTACCAAACAATTCCTTCCAACCACCAACTGGTTGTTTAGCGGTTTCTTCAATTTCAGTCAGCGCCGTATCAACAGCTTTGGCATCACCTTTGTTAGTATCAAGCAAAACACCCTTAGCTTCATCAAGGTGACCAATCTTAACCAAGAATCGTGGACTTTCTGGTAAGAAAAGTGATCCGAAGAACAGGATAGCAGCTGGTAATGCAGCGAAGCCTAACATCCAACGCCAGCCAGTATACATATGAGCAAATGAGTAGTTCAAGATGTAAGCCAGCAAAATACCAATCATAATCATTAGCTGGAACATCGTTGCAACCGCACCATGCATCCGTTTAAGAGCCAATTCGTGCAAATATGCAGGAATCAATGCGGAAGTAATTCCAACACCAATTCCTAGAATAACTCTGGTTCCGACAAGGATTTCAAAGTTCGGTGCAAATCCCGATGTAATGGCTCCGATGAAGAAGATGACTGAAGCCCAAATGAGTAACTTACGACGCCCGTAGGTATCCAAAAACTTACTGGTTCCCAAAGCACCAAGTACGGCACCAATCAGAACGGAACTAACAACCCAACCTTGCTCCCATGGCCCTAAGTTAAGTTGCTTTTGGATAAATAGAATTGCACCAGAAACTGAGGCAATATCATAACCAAAAAGTAACCCACCCAGGGCACCGAAGGTATAAATAAATCCATTATTTGTAACTCTCTTCAATTCAAGCACCCCATTCGATTAATTTACTAAAATAGAAAAATTGCAGAAACAAAATACTGTGCGCACACTGTAAACGGTTTCTGACATCGCTTACAAATGACAGTATAGGGTATTCATACGCATAAATCAAGAATTTATTATTCGTCAGGACAAATCAAAAAGAGCACTGTACTGCGATATCAACGGTTACAGCGCTCTTTTTATTAGTAAAATTCAGCTTTGTTTTACCAATTGATTTAAATTCCCTTAGTTGAATCCCGAACAATCAGTTCCGAATCCAGCATTTTGTTGGCGCCTTTATTTTTGTCCAACATATCAAGCAACAACTTCGCCGCCGTTTCCCCCATGTGACGTTTGGGATGGGTCATTGTTGTAATACTTGGATCAACAAACTTTGAAATTTCATAATCATCAAACCCTGCCACGGAAATTTCGCCGGGAACTGAAATGCCCTCCTTGCTCAACATGCCAATCACTTCAATGGCAAGTTGGTCGTTGTAACATACAATTGCGGTGGGCCGACTCTCTGATTGAACGTCTACCCGATCCTTAATCTTGCTTAAGACACTGTTAATCTCGTCACCCGATCGATACATCATGATGTCCCCAGACGACGATACGTCCGGATGGGTCTGGTAGGACTTGATAAACCCATTCATCCGGTTAACCCCCTGCAAATCATCCACTTGGAAGATTCCCAAGACCCGCTCATGACCGTTATCCAGCAAATAATCCACAATCTTCTTCTCAGCCTGGGTATCATCAATTTCCACGTACGGAAAATCAAGTTGTGGATAATGAGAGTTAATGAAGACGGCAGGTTTGCCAGAGTTCACAATCATTTGGTAAACATCCAGGTTGGGGTTCTCAAGCGTACTGCGGGTGGGTTCAATAATGAAGCCGACCACATCGTTGTCCAACATATTTAATAAATTATGGCGTTCGTTGTCGTACTCATCATGGGTATTGCCAATCAAGACCGACAACCCTTCGGCTGAAATAACTTGATCAATTCCACTAATAATGTTTGGAAAAATATAATCGGCAATGTGGGTTGTAATCACCCCCACGCTTTGATTTGAACGTTCTGAGCGAACCTTATGATTAATCCAATCATTAACGTACATCCCGCCACCCTGGACTCGATAGATGTAGCCTTCATGTTCCAAATCACCAACGGCTCGACGAATGGTGTAACGACTAACGGAATACATCCCCATCAATTCAGATTCAGTCGGGATCTTCTCGTTGATCTTGTATTTGCCATTAATAATGCTATTCTTGATACTTTTCTTGACCATGACGTACTTAATTTCCATGAGTGAATCCCCCCGTTACTGAATTTTGATATCTTATTAACTCAACTGGCCACCTGTATCTATCACTCATTTAATCGGTCCTGCTAAATACATTAGCCCCGCCGTTGCAGCGATTGCCGCCAATGTCCACCAACCAAAATGGTGATTCGGCTTTGTCTGATCTTTTCTGGCAAATTCATACATCCAAGAAAAAATAAAAACAATGATCAGCAGATCAGTGATCCCTGATAAAACGTGTAAAAAAGTTTGCATAGTACTTCCCTTCTTCTTTTAGTGAGCGGAGCAAAGCGGTTAAAAGTCGGAGCATAAGTCTCCGCCGACAGAAATCCCGGGTTTGGGGATTTTTGTTGGTGGTGCTTATGTGCAGACTTTTGCTTTGCACAGCTGTCCTACATACAGTGAGCGGAGCAAAACGGTTATCAATCGGAGGGTAAGTCTCCTCGCTTGGAAATTCATGGGTTTGGAATTTTCGAGGGAGGTGCTTACGCGCAGATTGTTGCTTTGCACAGCTGTCCTAAAACCAGTGAGCGGAGCAAAGCGGTTAGAGATCGGAGTGTAAGTCGCATCGAATAGAAATTCCGGGTTTGGGAATTTTTGTTTGAGGTGCTTACATGGAGATCTCTGCTTTGCGCAGCTGTCCTAAATTTTAAACAACTCTCGAATAACTCTCCATCAATAAAAGTATCATATTTTGTGGTCAATTCATACACACTTATACGGATAAATATCTTTTCTCCTATTGCAACTCCATACAAAAAAATATTATAATACATATAAAAGCGGTTACACAACCACAATTTATTATTTAAGGAGAATTGATGATGGAAACTAAGCAAGAAGTTTTTGATACGTACAAGGGTCAAGAGATTCAGAAGTTTACAGTTACGAATGATCACGATGTTTCAATTTCCGCAATTACTTTAGGGGCTACTTGGAAAGCCTTTAATATTCCGGGCAAAGACGGTCAACCTGAAAATGTCATGTTAAGCATGCCAAGCAGTGAAGAATACATGAAGAACCAGTATTTCTGCCAAGCAATCGGACGAACTGCCGGCCGAATTACCAACGGAACTTTCTCAATTAAGGGCAAGGAATATCACGTGGATGCTAACGAAGGCACGACAACGTTGCACGGTGGCCCTCATGGCTTTAACACCCAAATCTGGGACGGTTCATTCGATGGCGACAAGATTGTCTTCACAAAACACATCGACTCAAGCGAAGATTCATTCCCAGGTAACATTGACGTTAAGATCACCTACAGCTTGAGTGATGACAATGAAGTCACAATTACTTATACCGCCAAGAGTGACGCTGATACATTATTTAACCCAACTCAGCATGCCTACTTTAATTTGAGTAACAGCCAAAATGTCTATGGTCAATCACTTCAAATTAACGCCGACAAGTATCTGGAACTCAACAAGGATAAGACTCCAACCGGTAAGATGGTTCCCGTTGATGACACGGCTTATGACTTCCGCGATCCGCAAAACATCAAACTGGGCATTGATGACATGAAGGCTGAAGTTGGCCACACCTACGATGAAGTTTACGTTATCAATGATCACAAGGAAGCCGATCCAATTGCAACCTTAACTGATCCAGAATCAGGCCGCAGCGTTGCAATCAAATCTAATCGGGATGCTTTGGTTGTCTTCACACCGGATGATTTGGACGGCTTTAAATTTGACCGTGGCGCCGGAGTTCCTCACATGGGAATTGCCCTTGAGGCTCAAAGTTTGCCAGATACACCAAATCACGAGGACTTTGGCAGCGTCTTATTACCAAAGGGTGAAGAAAAGACTTATTCGATTAGCTATAAAGCAACCTTCTAAATATGAATTGAAGCAACTCTAAAAAAGGATGGTGCGATTAAAGTCGCGTCATCCTTTTGATTTCGCCATTTTTTAATATGGTCAATTTATTCAATGAATCGTATCAAAGCCATGCTCGTTGTGACATATACCAATTCTGGCTTTTTGAACAAAAGCAACCCATTTTAATCATTATTTAAACTTCCCAATAAAATCTTTAACACTATTTCAGGCTGAAATGATTCGTCATTGGATCACAAATTTTCTGTAACCTGACTGCAAGCTTTAGGGATTATCATGATACCTACAAAATAGAAAATGAGGTGTTCCTTTGAAATTCACAAAGACAGTTTTGAGCCTGGCCACTGCCGGAGCTATCTTCGGCAGTGGCCGCTACAAATGCAAGTGCAGACACCGTTACAAACTATCCCGCCCGCCAGTCAACGAGCTATCAGCAGACGAATTATCCGACCAAAGCAACAACTAATTCAACGACAACAACGACGCCAGCAACCAATAATGCCAGCACGAGTGCCAATGCAGTTGTCAACTTGGCCAAACAACTTGCCAGCCAAAACATCCCTTACGTATGGGGTGGCGAGTCACTAAAAGGAATGGACTGTTCCGGATTAACGGACTATGTATACCAAAAGGCCGCCGGCATCAGTTTAGGGCATTACACCGTCACTCAAGAAAGCCATGTCACCAAAGAAGCCATTTCTGCAGCTCAACCGGGCGATCTACTTTTCTGGGGCAACCAGGGAGCATCCTATCACGTTGCTATCTACATCGGCAATAACCAATACGTAGCGGCCCCTCAACCAGGCCAAAATGTTGAAATCCAAACGATCAATAGTGCCTTCATGCCAAGTTTTGCTGGCCATGTTAATTCATAATTGAAGGTATTTTAAACAATATTGGGATTTTAGGTCGTAAATTATCTCTAAGCCACTCAACTCACTATTTTTATATTAAGAAAACTGGCGACAAACAGCTGATCTCCGCCATTTATGTTCAAAAAGCAATGCATTTCAAAACCAGAATGCATTGCTTTTTTCATGGGATTAAATCGTCTTTCGTCCCAATCTTACCTAATCTATTAATCATTAATCACGATCCCCACGATCACCACTAAGATTGTAATGGCCAGACATACCCAGCCCATTTGAGTGGCTCTAATTTCGTATTTCTTTTTAGTTTCCTCAGTCAAATTTTGATACTCTTTACCGACCAGTGAATTTGTTGCCAAAATTGTAAAGTCCTTCTTGACTAGCAGTCGATAAGTCACATAAGCAAACAAAACAACAATCGCCAACAACCCAAGGTTCACCGAAAATATCATCAGAACCACACACGCAATGGCTGCAATTAAAATTAAGATTCGCCGGAGTACCATCAAATCATCTCTCCAATCCACATCAAGCCTCACTATCTAAAGCTAGTACATTAAATTAATCACTGCTAATGACTTGATTGGATCAATTTTATAACCACTTGCGTTTTTCCGCAATATTTAAAGCCTCAATTCGGTTGGCAGCTCCTAATTTACTCAGGATTGATGAAATATAGTTTCGTACCGTACCGTTTGACAAGAACAACGCTTTGGCAATTTCAGCGGTTGAACTACCCTTTCTGATTTCTGCTAAGATCTGCGTTTCTTTGTCTGATAAAGGATTATCAACATCACCCAGAATTGAGCTGACTAACTCAGGTGAATAGATCGTTTTGCCGGCCATTACCTCATGAATCGACTGGATCAAGTCATCACTAGGGATGTCTTTGAGGAGGTAGCCATCGACGTAGGCGCCAACCGCCGTTTGAAAATAGTTTTTGTTGGCAAACGTGGTCAAAATGATCGTCTTCACCGGTAACTTCTGTTGGTCAATTTCTTCCGCAACCGTTAAGCCGGTCTTCTTAGGCATTTCAATGTCCAAAATTGCGACGTCCGGCTTTTCATACTTAATATGCTTGAACGCTTCCTCGCCATCTCCGTATGTCCCAATGACTTCCAGATCATCTTCAAGATCCAGTAATTGTGCCAGGGCACTACTTAGCAAACTTTGGTCTTCAGCCAAAGTAATCCTAATTGTCATTCATCCTGCTCCTTTGGTAGGCTCAAAGTGATGGTGGTCCCGTTTCGGCCGGTCTTAATATGAAATTGGCCACCAGCAATCGTTGCCCGTTCCTGCATACCACTGATGCCGTGGGCGTGATCCCGAACCTTGGTATAGCCAGTGCCATCATCAGTAATGGTTACCAGATAATCATCGTTGCCTCGGCAAAAATCACTTGGACTTGATCAGCATGACTATAGTTAATCACGTTGGTAATGGCTTCTCGTAATACCTCGGCAATCACGTTTTGGACCTTATCTGGCCACTGATTTGTCATTCCTTCATTAATCACATCAAGGCCTATTTGGCTAGCTTTCAGGGTATCAGCGACATCAATCATCATCTCAGCGATCGATAATTGGCGCAACCCAGTCACAATTTGCCGAACCAGTTGCAGGTTGTTTCTCGAGGCTGTTGCAATTTCTTAAGTTCGCTGGCAACCTGCTCGGGCTTTTTCTCAAGCGGTTTGGAAGCCAATTCAGCCTTGATAGTAATCGTCGAAAACGATTGGCCCAATGTATCATGCAAATCTCGGGCAATTCGTTCTCGCTCACCACGCTTAATCACGTCAGCGTAACGAGAATTCTGAGCCCGTAATTCTTCCCGACGCCGATAAGAATTAGAAATCGATTTGGCAGCCAGCGGTGAAAATAATTCGAACAAAATCATCACGATGCCACCACCGACGCCACTAGAACTCTCCCAACTGAAGAAATTCGATTGAACCTGAATTGCTAACCAGAGAAGACAGGCTCCTAAAGTGACATAATACCCAATCAAATATTGGCGGAACTTTGGTTTGCTGATCGGCAGTGACCCAATCTCCCAAGCCGTAAAGAGGGTCAAATACACCCAGGCATCGGTTACCGTCAATATCACACATAACAGATATTGCCCGTAGATCCAGATTGGCAAACTCTTGGTCACACTATAACCATTGCGATAACCCCAGATGAAGATAGCCAATAAGCCTGCGGTTACGAGCTTATGAGCCGTATCAAACGGCCACAAGCTCGTGATTGGAAAAATGATCCAAATTAACCAAAAGTATGGATAAAAACCAAACCGTTTAGGAAATAAGATATATTTTTGTAAGAATTTCATTGAGCCCTTTTAGTCCTTTGTATTTTTTGGACAACAACCAGTAGTCCGATCGCCAATACCAACCAGACCAGTTCTCCGCCAATCATTTTGAGCGGCACGGCCGTCTGTTTCATTACATCATTAACAATAACAGAAGTTTGATAAGTTGGTAAGAGCTTGCCAATTGTTTGGCTCCAAGTTGGCATCATCGATAGCGGCCACCAGAGGTCACTGAGGATGGCTGCTGGAAAGACAATCAAGTTAACCATCAAATTGACAATGGTGTTCGACCCGACAAATGACAGGCTAACGCCGAAAATCATGAGTGGAATGCTGGCAATCGTCACAACCGTTAAAATCACGAGCCAATTTATGACGCTCATGGACACACCAATGTATAATTTGGCAATCAATTCAATGACGGCAATTTCCACCATCGTCAAAATGAGTAGGACCATCCCCATTGAGGCATAGTACGTATTTCGAGAAACCGGTGACACATCGATAAAACGAATGTAAGCCTGCTCCTTATCCGAGAGTACCGTGTTGGCAACCGTAATAATCGAAGATAGCAATGTCGCGTAGATCGCCATGCTAACAAGGTAGGTTTTTTCAAACGAAGCCGGTAATCCCTGATTCATGACTTTGGTAAATAGGATATAAAACAATGCCGGCACCCCGATATCAAATGCCATGAACCGGGGGTTGCGAACAATTATTCTGATGATATTAGTCTTAACCTGATTCGTAAATGCATTCATCTTAGTCACCTTCCTTAACAACTTCTCTAAATATTTGATCCAACGACCGCTGAGTAATTCGAAGATTATGCAGATTGGCCATTTCTGGTGCTAATTCACGGACGACTGCATCAGCATCTTCGGTCACAAAAACATAATGATTCTGGTTATGGGAATCCAGGTCGCCGGATTGCACCAACGTGGTGAGCTTAAGTTCTGGCAACGAACTGTCAAACTCAACCAGAGTATGGGTAAAGCGCTTTTTCAACCCCATCAGTGCGCCATCATAGAGCACTTGCTGATTCTTCAGGAAAATAATCCGACTGGCCACATCGTCAATTTCTTCTAGATAGTGACTGGTCACAATGATCGTTTTACCGCTGTTGGAAAGCGCATGAATCTGTTGCCAAAAATCATAGCGGCTATTAGCGTCCATTCCGGCCGTCGGCTCATCGAGGAATAGGAGTTCAGGATCTCCTGCCATTGCTAAAGCAAAGTTAAGTTTACGACGTTGCCCACCGGACATCTTGGTGACCATGGTAGTCAAATTAGCGCCAAGGTCAGCCAGTTCCACGATTTTACTGAACGCTAGGGGATGGGAATAATAACTACGAACTAATTTGATCAATTCATTCCCGCGAACGCGATCCAGACCAAAACTATCCTGAAACATGACGCCAATTTTGGCTTTGGTCGCTTTTGTTCGGGGAGCTTGCCCAAACACTTTAATTGTGCCATCACTGGGTTCTGTAAGGCCGAGCATCAAATTAATCAAGGTACTCTTTCCAGCCCCGTTCTTGCCAATCAGGCCAATGATTTCACCAGGCTCAACCTCAAAACTGATATCAGAAAGCACCCTTTTCTTGCCAAATCGTTTGGATAGGTTATTTACGTGAATCATTGTTGTCATGGTGGTCATCTCCGATTTCTTAATTGATGACTTTAGTTTACCGGCGAACGGGTTAAGGTTATAGAAGCAGCTGTCAGGAGATGAAGTGACAAATGTCATGAGTGTGAAACCAACCGGTTAACAATCGGAAAGTAATTTTTCTGTCAGGTACTTACGCGCAGATTGTCACTTGGTTGAGCACGCGTATTCTACATAGCAAATAACCATTTCCAAAAGAAAAAGCCCCCACCACAATCATCTATGGTAAGAGCATCAACCAAGCCGTATTTTCTCCGATAGTTACTCATAATTTATCCCAATCAACATTATTAATGTCAGTCGCTCCACTGTGATCCATTGCGCGTTCTTGAGCTTTAGAGAATTCACCCATACCGGCCAGATAAATGGTTTCGATCATCGAGTCCCCATCTCTTTTAGATACCACTACAACTGCTCTTTCCTCAGTACCATTAACAGGAGTGATAGCAATTGGTTCTCTCTTAGTATTAACATCATCTAGAATTTTATAGAAATTTTTTCGAGCGTTGGTTGGCGAATAGCTTTTCAAATTAATCACCTCAGCATTATTTTAGCGTGCCCATATTACGTCGTCCAAAAGTTCGCTCGTTATCTTTTGGCCTAACATGACATAAATTGGCCACCAATGTAAAGATTGCCCCTCAATCCTGTAAACAATTGGTAAATCGTCCCCCAATCATCTCTTTTTATGTCATGATTACCCTATGAAATTTAAACAGATTAGGAGTCACTATCATGTTAGATATCATCAAAGCCATTATTTTAGGGATTGTTGAAGGGATCACCGAATTTTTACCGATTAGTTCAACGGGTCATTTGATCCTGGTCAATGAATTTATCAAAATGAGCCAAACCACGCAATTCACCGACATGTTCAACGTCGTTATTCAGCTGGGCGCAATTATGGCAGTGGTCGTTCTGTATTTCCACAAGTTGAACCCATTGTCCCCCAAGAAAACGCATCTTGAACAGCGCGACACTTGGGTACTTTGGTTCAAGGTCATCGTTGCGGTCTTACCCTCCGTCGTGATTGGCCTGCTGCTCAATGACTGGATGGACGCTCACTTGATGAACTGGGAAGTTGTTTCAGCAATGTTACTATTATACGGAATCCTGTTTATTGTGATCGAAAACCGCAACGCAAACCGGCAACCTGAGTTCACCGATCTTAACCGGCTGTCTTACCGAACAGCATTTATTATTGGGATGTTCCAGCTACTTTCACTGGTTCCCGGTACCTCGCGATCTGGGGCCACAATTCTCGGTGGTATCTTAATAGGCACTTCCCGATACGTTGCCACTGAGTTCTCATTTTTCTTGGCAATTCCAACCATGTTCGGGGCATCACTGCTCAAAGTCTACAAGTATTTTCACCATGGTGGCACCTTTGACGGCCTCCAAACTGCCGTACTATTGATTGGCATGCTGGTTTCATTTATGGTTGCTTACCTCGCGATCCGCTTCTTGCTCAATTACATCCAGCATAATAACTTCAAAGCATTTGGCTGGTACCGGATTATTTTGAGCATTATTGTGATTGGGTATTTTGGACTTCGCGCTTTGATCTAACAATAATCAAAAAGAGCATCTTATCACAGACATATTGACGGTGATAAGGTGCTCCTATTTCTTATTAAACGATATTTACCTTACTTCAAAGCTCCCTGCACATCCCGCACCATCGCCAACTCCTCATTGGCTGGAATTAACAGGATTCGAGCCGAAGAGTCCTTGGTTCCAAGATCACCGGGCTTTTGCTGATCATTCAACTCAGCGTCCAACTTGATGCCAAAAATTGCCATCTTCTTGCAGACTTCCTCGCGAACCCATTGATCATGTTCACCAATTCCGCCGGAGAAGACGATTGCGTCGACGCCACCAAGTTCGGTGATGTAACTCGCCGCATATTTAACGGTTCGATTGACAAACATATCGAGCGCCAATTGCGCCCGAGGATCTTTTGAACTCTCGAGGTCCCGCATATCAGAGGAAACCCCGGAAACTCCCAGCAAACCCGAGCGGTCGTTGAACATTTCAATCACTTCATCAGCTTTGGCCCCCATCCGTTTCATGAAAAACGGTACCAGAGCAGGGTCAACATCACCGGATCTGGTCCCCATTACTAACCCGTTCATTGGTGTAAAGCCCATTGAGGTATCGTAACACTTGCCGGCCTTTTCAGCTGCGACAGAAGCCCCCGAGCCCAAATGAAGGGTGACTAATTTTGCATCTTTTTTCCCAAGCAGCTCATCGGCTTGACCCGTAATGAAGCCGTGGTTGATGCCGTGTTCGCCATAACGGCGAATGGTGAATTTCTCGGTTAACTCGTAGGGAATCCCATAGATCGAATTGACTTCCGGCACGTCTTTGAAGAAGGCACTGTCAAAGATCGCGTACTGATCCGTATCAGGTAAGATCCGCTGAATAATCTTGATATATTCAGCTTCCACTGGATTGTGAATTGGGGCAATTTCACCCAGATCAACAATCTGCTGCAAAACGTCATCGTCAATTTTGGCAACTTTATCAAAGATGTCACTGCCAGCAACCACTCGGTTACCCACGGCATCGATATCATGCAGATGATCGATCACCCCCAGATCCTTCAAGTTATTGAGCATGATGGCAGCGGACCGTTCATAATCAATCTTGTCCTCAGTGGTTTGGTACTTCTTGCCATCCCCATACTTGATTTTAACGATCGAGCCCGGCATATTCAGCCGCTCAACTTCCCCATCGGCAAGCACCGTTTCTTTTGGCATATCAAATAATTTAAATTTGAGTGATGAACTTCCTGCGTTTACAATTAAAACTTTGGCCATAATAGAACCTCCAATATTTAACTCGCCGTTTTCACTTGTGAATGAAAACGCAACCATATTAAAAGTATACTATGAAATGAGCAGAAGTGATACAAATGAAACTAAATCTGAGGGGCTATTTAATTCGTATTCCGATTCAGTACTGAGCTTCTCACAATAATTTCAGGATCAATCACTTCTTGGGTAATCTTGGCATCCCCGTCAACTTCTAGAATGTCCATCAGTGAAGCAACCCCTTTTTTGATGATTTGCGAAGTTGGTTTGCGCACAGTCGTCAACGGTGGGGTTAAGTACTGCGAGTAGCTCATGTCATCATAGCCAATGAAGGAAACATCTTCGGGTACCCGATACCCCAGCTCAACGCAAGCATTGATAGCTCCAACGGCCATATCATCGTTTTCGCAAAAAACACAAGTTGGCACTTGGCCACTAGACAAGATCTGACGCATCAACTTGTTACCACTTTGAGGCAGATAGTCGCCTCGCTTAACCAAATTAGAATCAACTTCCAAGCGGTGCTCCTTAAGAGCCTCAAAAAAACCTTCACTTCGCTGCTTAGAAGACTCAAAAGATTTAACTCCCTTAATCAGGCCAAAATTCCGATGCCCCATTCGAATGGCATACTCAACAACATTTTTGGCCCCCAAGAAATCATTGTGAGAAAAATTTGTGATGTCATTTCGCTCAATTTTACGGTTCAAAACAACCAGTGGCAAACCAATACTGTGAATGTAATCGATAAAGCCATCGTCGGATTCTGACTGGCTCAAAACGATAATTCCATCAAAATTTTGAACGGAAACGCCTTGGCTATTCATAACGTGATCGATACTATTAACAGAGAGCGAATAGCTTTTTGGCAAGGTTGTTTGCGATTGCTGCATCACTTCTGTCAAGAAGCTGGCCGAAGTCCCTGTGTCAAGATTGGTAAAAAAGACACCAATCATGTAGGAACGGTTCATGACCAAACTTTTTGCATTCAGATTGGGAACGTAGCCGATTTGTTTGGCAATCTCAGCAATCTTTTTGCGAGTAGCCGGCTTAACCAACTCACTCCCATTTAACGCCCGTGACACGGTTGTATGCGACACGTTCGCCATTTCGGCAATTGTTCTGATTGTCACTGAACCTTTCTCGGAATTTTTCATGAAGCCAACTCCCTTCTCGATAACTTGATACATAAATTTTACCATTATCATCATTGATTATCTTACAAATATTCTCCCAGGCAACAAAAATGACATACGCCATATTTTTAAATAGGTCGTATGCCACTCTGAGGTGTACCCCAAAAGTTAAAGTAAATATTTGCTTGTCTTTCCTAGGCGGCACGGAGTCGATAGCTTATCGGCGC
>NZ_JAUCAP010000058.1:0-16139 GCF_030361045.1 Lentilactobacillus sp. TOM.63 | reverse complement strand
ACAAAAAGAGCCCTAATCACAAAGTGATTAGAACTCGAATTTAGTTTCACCAACAACAGTTGACGAAGAGCCAAAATCGCTTCATATCAACAGTTAACGTCGATATGAAGCGATTTAATTTAATCTAATTATAACCCTATTACTTAAGGGTAACTGTACCACCAACAGCTTCAAGCTTTTCCTTGATTTCGTTAGCTTCGTCTTCAGTAGCGCCTTCCTTGACGATTGAAGGTACCTTGTCAACAAGACCCTTAGCATCCTTCAAGCCAAGACCAGTGATGTCACGGATAGCCTTGATGGCTTTAACCTTTTGGTCACCAGATTCAGTTAATTCAACATCGTATGAATCTTTGGTAGCAGCGTCGCCACCAGCAGCACCTGCAGCAGCAACTGGAGCAGAAGCAGAAACACCAAATTCGTCTTCAATTGACTTAACTAAGTCGTTAAGGTCAGTGATTGAAGCATCTTTTAATTGATCAATAATACTATCTTTATCAAAAGCCATTATATTTTCCTCCATTTATTGGAATTATTTTGATCTAACTAGGCAGCGTCGCCATCGTCAGATTTTTTGTCAGCAATTGCTTTAACAGCGTATGCAACGTTACGTACAGGTGCTTGAAGAATATTAGCAAGAGTAGATAACAATTCTTCACGGCTAGGCAATGCAGCATATGCAGTGATTTCGTCAAGACTTGCAACCTTACCGTCAATAACGCCACCCTTTAATTGAAGAGCATCATTGGTTTTGGCAAAGTTGTGAACAATCTTAGGGCCGGCAATTGGATCCTCTGAAGAGAATGCAACAGCTGTAGGACCATTGAATGTATCCTTTAAATCTTCGTATCCAGCTTTAACAGAAGCTCGATCCAAGATCTTGTTCTTGATAACTTCCATCTTAACGCCTTCGTCACGTAATTGCTTTCGCAAATCAGTCACTTCAGCAACGGTTAAACCACGGTAGTCAACAATAACGATTGATGAAGCATTCTTTAATAAGTCAGTCACTTCATCAACTTTTTTTGATTTAAGTGCAACAGTTTCCTTACTCAAAATTTCACCTCCCAAAATTCTAGTTGGGATTTAATAAAAAATCCCCATGCCCACCAAGACATAGAGAAAGTTAATTCCTCGGCAGGATATTAAGGCAAGAAGCCACCTGAGTCTTAGGCGTATTTATCAGCAACTAACAGCTTACCACAACGAAGGGTTCACCGTCAATTAGGGATTTTTATTAGATCAAAAACTCATTAAGCTTTGGCAGTATCAAATGAATCAAGGTCCACTTTAACACCAGGGCCAAATGTTGATGAGATTGAAACGTTGTTAACATAAACACCACGAACAGAAGCTGGACGGGCCTTTACGATAACATCAGCAATGGTCTTCAAGTTACCAACCAATTGGTCAGCACTGAATGATACCTTACCAACTGGAACGGCAACATTACCGTCACGGTCAGTCCGGTAAGTAACCTTACCGGCTTTAGATTCTTTAACAGCCTTGGCAACGTCCATTGTAACAGTTCCTGTCTTAGGGTTTGGCATCAAACCTTTTGGTCCAAGAACTCGTCCTAAACGTCCCACTTGAGCCATCATATCAGGCGTTGCAATGGCAACATCGAAATCAAGCCAGCCATCTTGAATTTTTTGAACTAAGTCTGCATCGCCAACAAAGTCTGCACCAGCATCCTTTGCTGCTTTAGCGTTGTCACCTTTAGCGAATACGATAACCGTTTGTTCCTTACCAGTTCCATTAGGTAAGACAACGGCACCACGTAATTGTTGGTCAGCCTGCTTAGTATCAACGTTTAATTTAAATACAATTTCAACAGTTGCGTCGAATTTTGCATAGTCAATTTTTTTAACCAAATCAACAGCATCGCTTACAGGATATGATTTTTCTTGATCTACCTGTTCAAGTGCTGCCTTATAATTTTTACCTCTTTTACGAGCCATGTGTGTTTTCCTCCTTGCTTTGTGGTTATAACGGATTAACCTCCCACGCGACGTGAAACAGTGTGTCATCGTTAAAGATACTGATGTAACAAGTTAAACTATCCTTCGACAGTAAAGCCCATGCTACGTGCAGTACCCTCAACCATGCGCATTGCTGCTTCAACATCAGCTGCGTTTAGGTCTTTCATTTTAGTTTCGGCAATCTGCTTAACTTGGTCTTTGGTAACTTTGGCAACCTTGTTAGTATTTGGTTCACCGGAACCCTTTTGAACACCAGCAGCTTTCTTGAGTAAAACAGCAGCAGGTGGAGTCTTTGTGATAAAGTCGAATGAACGATCTTCATACACAGTAATAACAACAGGAATGATCATTCCTGATTGATCAGCAGTACGTGCATTAAATTCCTTGGTGAAGCCCATAATGTTGATACCTGCTTGACCTAAAGCAGGACCAACTGGAGGGGCAGGTGTTGCTTTGCCCGCTGGAATTTGCAACTTAACAATATTAGCTACTTTTTTAGCCACGAGACATACCTCCTTAAGTCCGTGTGTGGTAATTGGAGATCAAAATTTCTCCTCCCACGTGAGTATGCATAAACATACCAATTAAATATACCATAAACTAACATATGGAACAACAACTAAAATCAGGTATTCCAAATAAATTTGGCAATATGGGCATCAACAACTCGATTTTCGTGTAGTAATCGATGAGTTGCGCCCTTGCCCCTGATGACCAATTCCCGATAATAAATAATCGGATCCCGCAATAGATACCTCAGTGAGAATGCACTGCTTAAAGATACCTGGCCATCATTCTGCTGACCCGAACTGATCGTGCCGGCAATGTTTAAAAACTTGATTCCCTTTGGCATTGCGGAAACTCTCTTAGCAAGGGCCCGATAGATTGCGGTCCGTTTCCGAGGCCCAGCAGAATCATTTGGGTATTCTTCCACACCTCGGGTATTACGGGCAATTTCGGAATCATTGAATGGCCCGGCAATTGTCACAACTCGGCTGATTGCTACTGGTAGTTCCTGTTGGTGGTGAGTCAGCAGCCAGAAGATTGTGATACATCCCATCGAGTGACCAACAAGGTTAATGGTTGCCACGCCATACTGATCGGCTAGCCGTTGACAGATGAACAACAGCCACTTTGACTGTTGTTGAGGACGGGAACGTTTATCCTGAAAGATAACTTGAATAAGTGGCCGATACTTTGACAGTTGACCAACGACTCGAAGCTTGCCGCGGCCATCAACATAGATAACCATCGATTTATTTGCTTGATATCGATTCACCAGCCGCCTTAACAAAAAGCCAAATGAATACCGATTACCAAAATACCCCGGCAGAAAAAGTGTCGGAACTGAATCCAAGGTTGTTGAGATGTTAGTCGAAACAGGACTCATATAAGGCTTACCAAGCAGCCTAAATTGATGGGCAGCAATCACTAACCCAACAACCAACAGAATGATTATCAAAGTTAATATGATTATGCCAAGCACATTAACCACCTACTTGTTGTTAAACGATTGGGTCAACCTGATTAAATTCCAATTCAGTGCTGGTCTCACGGCCGAACATTTCAATGTTAACCTTCAAACGCATTTTTTCGTTATCAATTTCGGTTACTTTACCATCAAGCCCGGTAAAGGCCCCATCAACGATCTTAACGGTATCGCCAACACTGACATCAAGTTCTTCATGACGAGAACTCATCCCAATCCGCTTCAAAACAAGGTCCACTTCTTCTGGCAACAATGGGGTTGGCTTACTACCTTGACCATGTGACCCAACAAACCCTGTTACTCCTGGGGTGTTTCGAACAATATACCAAGCTTGGTCAGTCATGATCATTTCAACCAGTACATAACCAGGGAAAGTTTTTTCCATCTTTTCTTCATCTTTACCGTTTTTAACTTCGTGTTCCTCTTGTTCAGGAACCACAACTCTAAAGATGTAATCCTGCATCCCCATTGATTCCTTCCGGCTATCCAAATTTAACTTAACTTTGTTTTCATATCCGGAATAAGTATGTAACACGTACCATTGTTTCTCTGCTGACTCAACCATTTTATAATCTCCTTAAAAAATCACATCAAATAAAAAAACCTGACACTGTTTGCAGGTTTTATCAACATAACTATATCAAATTTTCTTCGAATTGGCTATGCCAGAAATGTAAGTGCCCACTGAACAATCCAGTCAACTGCGCCCAAAAAGATAGCCATGATAATTGAAGTACCCAATACAGTACTAGTATCACGCCGGTTTTCTTTAGCGGTTGGCCAGGTGACAACCTTCATTTCTGCAGCAACGCTTTTTAAAAATCGTGCAAATTTCAACTTGTTAACCCCTAACTTTGTATAAACTATCTGGTTTCTTTGTGCAAAGTGTACTTGCCACAATACTTACAAAACTTATTAAGCTCTAGTCGTTTTGTTCGGTTGGGATTGGCGGGAATCGTATAATTCCTTGATCCACAAACTGAACAAGCCAAAGCAACTCTTTTCTGTGCCATGTTGGCACCTCCTACTTGGTACAAGCGTAGTAATTCTAGCATTCAATTGCAACGACGTCAACTTATCCGGTTAAGATATTTCAATCGGCAGCGCTCAAAAGCGTTCAAAACAGATCGATCAGTGGCCATACAAAACATCGGATCCGGGCTGTTGGGCAATACCAAAGCAAATGCCCACCGTTCAAGACCCGAACAACTTTTATAAAGCCGGTGAAAATCGTCGTTCATGATCACCAAGGCCTCTGGGTCCCAGGCAGACGTGTCAGCCACAGTGGTTGAATAGAAAGCCTCATTCTCTTCCACAGAATTCATAAATTCAGTCGGTAATCGTTTTTGAGCATTATTCGACCTGATCAAATCAAACACCCGGTTTTTCAAGTTGTGGCTGTAATAACTCCCAAATGACACGTTGCGACCATCTTCAAACTTTTGGGCCGATCGATACAACACGATTCGAGCTTCCTGTTCGATATCTTCGGTTTCCATCCCTGCAATGAAAAAGTTTCGCCGGACCTTTCTAAAAATTGGCCGATAAAAGTTAAATAACCATTCAAAGGCGTCTCGATCACCCTCTGCGGCTCGCTTAATAACCTTCATTTCTGCATCAGTAATCATATTCACTTTCCTCGCATTCGTAAGTTGTAATGAATCATGCAACTTAGATTACAAAAGGAAATAATCACTGACAAGCGAACCCAGGTTCACTCAACAGATATCATACCTAGACCAATTTTATAATATCAACAAATTAATATTTTTATTGATCATCCGTTAAATGATCTCGGAGCTTTTCCAGTTCCAATAATTGCTTCGGGTCCCATGGTGAATGACGAATCACCTGAGATTGATCAGTCAGTTTCCGTGCTTCAACATCAACTTCTTTTTTTGCCCGTTGCATATCGCCAAGCAATTCTCTGGCAGGGATTCTCAAGGCGCCGGCAGAAAAGATCGTCCACTGCTCTGCTTGGTCGCTGGTTGCGACAATCACTTGAGTAAACCGGTTCTGCTTTTTGCGTGCCAATGCCTCAATGTAACTATCGGCAGTCTGATCCTTACTCGTCCAAACAATCTCCATATCAAACCTACGGAAACTTTTCGAATTACCGGGAACATACATTGCGTCAAACACGACGATCATATTGATGTCTCGGTATTTTTTGTACTCGGATAACTCCGCTAACAATTGATCCCGAGCATCTTCAAGACGGTCTGCCTGCTTGAGTTTATTTAAATGTGGCCAGTTGCCGATCATATTATAAGCGTCAACAATTAACAGATCATCTTTCATAATGTCTCACCAATTCTAAACTTATTTCCCTAATGGATGACGTGAATTATACCCTTGATAGATCAAAACGCTAGCAGCAACACTTGCATTCAAGCTTTGGATATCACCGACCATCGGAATCGTCAGCATTTCGTCCACTTGCTTTTTGAGCAGCGGCGAAATGCCTTTACCCTCATTACCGATAATCACTGCAACTGAACCCTTTGCATCCCAACGACGGTAATCGGTCCCAGTAATGTCGGTTCCAAAGACCCACAAGCCGCGCTCTTTTAGTTCTTTAACAGTTGCCGAGAGATTAGTAACCCGGGCAACCGGCACCCGCTCAATGGCACCTGCCGACGTCTTGGCAACTGTCGCGGTCATGCCCACCGCTCGATGTTTAGGAATAATAATGCCGGTTACGCCAGCCGCGTCGGCAGTTCGGATAATCGAACCTAAATTATGGGGATCTTCAATATTATCCAAAATCACAAAAAAGGGAGCCATGCCGGCTTTTTCCGAATGAGCAAACAAGTCGTCAATCGCCGCGTATTTAAAGGCCGCAATAGATAAAACGACACCCTGGTGATTTTGATTGTTGGCTAATTTATCCAACTTTTGCTTAGGAACTTTAGAAATCACCAAACGCTTTTTATGAGCCAAATTCATGATTTCTGAAATGATATTATCGTCATCTTTGGCGCCCGATTGGACGAACAACTTATTAACCGGATTGTCACTCTTTAAAGCCGCAACAACTGGATGACGACCAATAATAAATTCTTCGCTTTGTGATTCTTCGTGATCATTCTTCATGTTTTAATCTCCCGTTTTCAACTTGATCAATGCACCATTCGGCAATCTGCTTCATCCGCTCATCTTGATCGCTCAGTGATAGGTAGCCGAATACCGCTTCAAAGCCGGTAGAAATCCGATAAGTGATAACATCTGTATTTTTTGCGTGGGTATGACTTTTAGCGTTACGCCCCCGTTTGAAATAGCCCCACTCATCATCGTTTAACAAATGATCCGTTTCCATTAAATCAATCAAGGCTGCTTGGGCTTTTGCCGAAACGTAGTTGGTCGCCACGTGCTGTAGCCTTGTCGGCCTGGTTAAGCCTTGTTCGATGAGGTGACGGCGAATAAACACTTCATACGCCGCGTCTCCCATATAAGCCAATGCAATCCCATTGAGCTGAGTGTAATTGTCAGCCATATCTATTGTTGTTCCTTTCTAAATCGGGTTCCCTGCGGTGTATCCTCAAGAACAATTCCGCGGGCTTTTAATTCTTCCCGAATCTCATCACTGCGAATGAAGTCCTTATTCTTGCGGGCGGATTCACGTTCATGAATGAGTTTCCAAATTTCGTCATCTTTTAATTCACTTTGTTCCAATTTGATCCCGAAAATGCCGGCAAGTTGTTTGAGGGTATTAATAATAAATTGAATGCTCAGTTGGAAAACAACCGAACGTTCGCTGTAAGTGTTGGCAAACTTCGCCAATTCATAAACTGCCGCAATCCCATTTTGAACATTGAAATCGTCGTCCATTGCATCTGTAAAATCAGCAACAATCTGACGAACTTCCTGATCGGTTTTGGGATCATCCCCCGATTCGGCGTTATGCAACCGATAAGTCAAGTTGTTGAAGGCCGTTTGCAGCTTCTTGAGATTGCTCTTAGCTTCTTGAACACTGGCATCGCTGTACTGAATTGGCCGTCGATAATGAGTCGTCGACATCAGCAGACGAATCACCTGGCCATCCAAATGCTCGAGTAAATCATGCACCGTGATGAAGTTTCCAAGTGACTTACTCATCTTTTCATTGTCATCACCGATGGTTACAAACCCATTGTGCATCCAGTATTTAACAAATGTTTGATGCGTTTTTGCTTCACTTTGGGCCCGTTCATTTTCATGATGCGGAAAAATCAAATCTTCACCGCCACCGTGAATATCAATCGTTTTACCCAGGTACTTGGTCGACATCACTGAGCATTCAATATGCCAGCCGGGCCGCCCCTTACCCCATGGCGACTCCCATGAGATTTCATCGCCTTTGGACTTTTTCCAGAGGGCAAAATCAATTGGATCTTCTTTTTTAGCCATTTCTTCTTGACTCACGTGTTGACTGGCCCCAATTTCGAGCTGATCAACGTTAATGTGCGGCAATGCCCCGTATGATGGGAACCTACGGGCACGAAAATAAACATCCCCGTCAACATTATAGGCGGAACCGTTATCAACAAGTGTCTTAACAAAATCAATGATTTCTCGAATGTTCTCAGTTGCCCGCGGATGAATGACATCCGAGGAAATATTCAAAGCAGCAGTATCCTGCATGAAAGCAGCGATATATTTGTCTGCAATTGCGCCAACGGTCGTATGATTTTCACGAGCTGCATTGATCATCTTGTCATCAACGTCGGTAAAATTCGAAACATACTTCACCTTGTAGCCGCGATATTCCAAGTACCTGCGAACCGTATCAAACGCAATTGCACTCCTTGCATTTCCGATGTGGATGTAGTTATAGACGGTAGGCCCACAGACATACATATGAACGATGCCGGGAGTGACCGGTTCGAATTTTTCTTTTTTGCGGGTGAGCGTATTAAATATCTGCAGCATTTCGAATTCCTCTCTTTAACTAGTTTATATTAAAATCATAGCATAAAAACCGTCAAGTTTATTAAACTAACTATAACCTATAATAAAAGGTCTCGCTGAATTTTCAACGAGACCAATTAATCTAACAATAAAATTAATAATTTACGCTTTATTTAATTGATTCAAAGTCTGCTCAATGTGCTCAACAGCCTTTTGCCGACCAACTAATTCAACAGATTCTGGTAATTCTGGACCGTGCATTTCATGAGTTACCGCAATCCGAATTGGCATCCAGAGTTGACGACCTTTGATCCCAGTATCTTTTTGAATTGCTTTGATTGTTTTGAACACCTCAACCGAATCAAAAATTGGAAGTGCTTGAATCCGTTTTTGGAATTCTTTCAGAACAACTGGGGCCGTGTCATTGGAAATTTCGGCCAGTGCTTCACCACTAATTTCTTCAGGTTCTTGGAAGAAAACAGAAGCCATGTCGTTAATCTGAGCCATATAACTCATCTCTCGTTTGTATAAGTTAATGAGTTGGCGTGCCCATTCAATGGTCTTGGCGTCAGGATTTTCCGGGATGTTACCCCCTTCAATCAATTGCCGTAAGGCTAAGTCCATCACGGTGCTGTCATCGGCTGCCTTAACGTATTGGTTATTAATCCACTCCAGCTTCTTGGAATCAAACTTAGCGGGGGACTTGCTGAGACGATTTTCATCGTACATCTTGATGAAATCTTTCTTGTTAAAGATTTCATCTTCACCAACTGGCGACCAACCCAAAAGCAGGATGAAGTTAAACATGGCATCAGGCAGATATCCTAGCTTACGATACTGTTCAATAAATTGCAGGACAGATTCATCACGCTTGCTGAGCTTTTTGCCAGTATCAGCACTAATAATTAAGCTCATATGGCCGAACTTAGGTGGATTCCAGCCAAATGCTTCGTAGATCATTAACTGCTTAGGGGTATTAGCAACGTGATCATCACCACGAAAGACGTGGCTAATTTTCATCATGTGGTCATCAACAACAACCGCAAAGTTGTACGTTGGCATTCCGTCACGCTTAGCAATGACAAAATCGCCACCAATTGTATCGGAATTGAAGGAAACCTTGCCTTTAACGATATCGTCCCAAGCGTAATCACGATTTTCAGGAACTCGGAAACGAATAACCGGCTTCAATCCTTTTGCTTTTGCATCGGCAATTGCTTGTCGCTTTTCCTCTTCGGACATTCCTTTGTACTCATATTCATAATGAGGCATTTGGCCGCGTGCCTTTTGATCTTCGCGGTCGGCCTGCAATTGCGCTTCAGTTCGATATGATTCGTAAGCCTTTCCCTCATCCAATAGTTGTTGAATGAGTGGATCATAAATTCCCTTTCGCTCGGATTGACGATATGGGCCAAAATTGCCGCCCACGTCAGGACCTTCGTCCCAATCCAAGCCAAGCCACTTCAAGTTTTCAAGCTGGCTCTTTTCACCGTCAACAACGTTTCGTTTCGTATCAGTATCCTCAATTCGGATAATGAACTTTCCTTTGTTGTGTCGTGCGAATAAATAGTTGAAAATGGCTGTTCGTGCATTTCCGATATGCAAGTGGCCGGTTGGGCTTGGAGCATAACGAACTCGAATTGCATTGTTTGCCAATGTATAACGCCTCTTTCTTAAAATTAATCGACATTTTTGTCAGTATTTAAAGTTTACAATGAACTGATTAAAAAATAAAGGGGCTGAGACGTTAGTCAGCAAATTGTTTATGAATGTAACTTACCTCACAATTTTTATATTGATAAGGGTTGCGATAAATGGCTAATCCCCGCCGCTTAAGCAAAAACGGCAATGCATTCCAGAATCAGAATGTACTGCCGTTTTTCTTAAACTCTTGGATCAAGCCACGTTTAGTCTTGATCCCATCTTTTTGAGTATCAGTTAAAGATTGTTATCAATTCTTTTTACCATTTTTCTTTGATGAATTGTTTTTCTTGCTGTCTTCTTCATTATTTTCAGAAATATTCTTGGTTGAATGTTCCGGTCGAGCAAAAATCATCTTACCGGCATCAGTTTGGATGGCACTGGTAACCACAACGTCAATATGATCATTCAAGAAGTAACGACCATCCTCAACAACCACCATCGTTCCGTCATCCAGGTAAGCAACTCCTTGTTGCCGTTCAGTTCCGTTTTTAACGACCATCACGTTGAGATTTTGCCCCGGCAGGATCTTTTGCCGTAACGCATTCGCTAAGGCATTAATGTTGAATACTTGGACATGCTGGAATTGAATCACTTTATTGAGGTTATAGTCATTTGTAATAATCACCCCATCGATGTCCTTAGCAAGCTGGATTAATTTGCTATCAACTTCATCAATATCCTCATAATCTTTTTCGTAAATTTCAATTGGAATCAATTTTTCGGTTTGCAGCTTATTGAGAATATCAAGTCCACGCCGACCGCGAACCCGCTTCACGCTATCACTAGAATCAGCGATGTATTGCAGTTCGTAGAGGACAAATTGAGGAACCAGCAATGTGCCTTCAATAAATCCAGTCTTAATAACGTCATAAATTCGGCCGTCAATTAAAATATTGGTATCCAAAATCTTGTAATGATGGTAATTTTTATCAACTGGCTTATCAATGATTTTTTCACCAGATTCCTTAGCAGATTCTGATTTGCGTCTTGATTGAAAAAGCCGGCGCCAACGATCATTTTGGGTTGTCCCAATTCGAAAACCAAAGTATCCGAGGACCAACATCAAGATAATTGGAATCATCGTATTTAAGAAGAACGTCCGGGTTCTAAAGAATACGATTGAAATCAATATTGCCACTACCAAGCCAACAATAAGCCCCAAAGTCCCAAAGATAAGAGATAATGGGCTCTGCTTGGTCAATTGGCCTTCAATTCGGTCAATTAGCTTGAGGACGTAATTTCCTGTCAACAACGAAATAATATAGAAAATAATTGCACCAACCAACGCATTTGTAATGGTGTTGTTGAAAAGCGTCCCGTACCTAACCTGTAAAATTAACCACAATAACTTGAAATAACTGGCGCCAATTGCAGCCCCAGCAAGGGTGAAAACAATTTGAACAATTCTCTTTCTTCTCACTAATATCGCCTTCTCTCAAAAATAAATGTTATCCCAAGGCTAATTTTAATGCTTGCGATAACGTTGAAACACCGACAACTTCGATTCCCTTAGGTGGCGTCCAACCTTGTAAATTGTTACTTGGAACTAAAACCCGCTTGAATCCAAGCTTGTGGGCCTCTATAACCCGCTGTTCAATTCTGGTAACGCGTCGAACCTCACCGGTCAACCCCAGTTCACCAACGTAACACTCTGTTGGGCTGGTTCCACGATTCTTGTAAGACGATGCAATACTAACGGCCATTGCCAAATCAATTGCAGGTTCATCCAGCTTCACCCCACCAGCTGCCTTCAAATAAGCATCCTGATTTTGCAACATCAAACCGGCTCTTTTCTCAAGAACCGCCATAATCAGTGAAACGCGATTCCGATCAAGACCGGCGGCTGTCCGTTGAGCGTTACCAAAAACCGAGGCGGTCACTAATGCTTGAATTTCAACTAAAATTGGTCGGGTACCTTCCATTGAAACAACAATCGCAGAACCAGTTGCGTCCTTTAATCGTTCTTCCAGAAAGATCTCTGATGGATTGGTCACCTCATGCAAGCCATCCATTCGCATTTCGAAAACCCCTAATTCATTGGTCGAGCCAAACCGATTCTTGACCGTCCGCAAAATCCGATAAGAATGATGGAGATCACCTTCAAAGTAGAGCACAGTATCAACCATATGCTCGAGAATTTTTGGACCGGCGATGGCGCCGCCCTTGGTAACGTGACCAACGACAAAGACGGTGATGCCTTGTCCTTTAGCAATATTCATGAGATCAGCCGTCACTTCGCGGATTTGAGCAACCGAACCCGTAGCTGATTGTAATTCTGGAATCTGCATTGTCTGAACAGAATCGATCACAACAGCATCCGGCTTCATCTCACTAATGGTGCTTTTAATTACATCCATATCCGTTTCAGGATAGACATAGAGTTGATCGCCGTTGACACCAAGCCTGGCAGCCCGCATCTTAATTTGGCTGGCACTTTCTTCACCGGAAACATAAAGAATTTTACCGGATTTGCTTAGTTGGCCTGAAACTTGCAGCATCAAAGTCGACTTACCAATTCCCGGATCACCGCCAATCAAAATCAGCGACCCCGGCACAACACCACCACCAAGGACCCGATTCAATTCTTCCATTGAAGTTTTAAATCGGTTTTCTCGTTGAAATTTGACCTTGTCTAATGGTTCAGGCTTATTATCATGGATGCCGGTCCGCCGCAAACTCGTTGCACTTGAAGCGGTGGGCTTGGCCGCGACCGTTTCCTCGACCAGGGTATTCCATTCATTACAATTTGGGCATCTTCCCAGATACCTCGGGGAAATGTAGCCACAATTCTGACAAACATATTGGGTTTTAACTTTTGCCAACTAAATTCTCCTCTACTCCTAAATGTTACATATTAATTTTAGCACTTTTGCTTTAAAAAATAATTGGTTCACCGCATACTTTAGCCACTCTTAAATTTTAGCGGCCTGATGAACCAAAACCACCGCTCCTCGTTTGCTTATGAGTGGACTGATCCTGATCGGCTAACAAATACGGCATAAAAATCCCTTGGCCTATCCGTTCACCTTTGGCAACTTTAATGTCAGTTATCCCAAAATTGAGGATTTGGACGAAAATTTCACCTTCATTCCCTTCGTTATTATAGTAATCAGCGTCAATCACACCGATCCCATTTGGAATAACCAGGCCACGTTTCAAAGGATTGCTTGAACGGTTGGCAATGATCAGCACTTCATTGGGTTTCATGTAAGCTTTAATGCCGGTTGGAATTAAAAATGGTTTTAGGATCTTTTTGGCAGCATCGATCTTTGAATCATCAATGGTTTTTTGATGACGGATTGCCCAGAGAACCTTCAAAAAGTTGATTTTCCAAATTGACGGGATCGTCATGTCAATTGCACTTTCAAAGTCATAACCAGCTGCGTTTTTAGTTGTTCGGTATGGGATAGTTAAATCATCCTTAGCATATTTTGACACAATTTCAAATCCACGATCCATTTTAATGCAACTCCCTTGAGAATATTTTATTCTTACTAGTATAAACTAACTGTTGCTGATTTGATACATTGACAAAAAGGCTAAAAAAACGCACAATGTGGGTAAGTAAAACCTTTAAACAGGCTAAAAACGAAAGGAACTATTATTATGACACATCAGGATGAACTTAAACAACTCGTTGGTAAAGAAGCTGTCAAATACGTTGAAAATAACACGGTCGTTGGCCTCGGAACCGGATCCACGGTTAAATTCATGGTCGATGCATTAGGTGAACGTGTTAAAAAGGAAGGCTTGTCAATTGTGGGCGTTCCGACCTCTGAAAGGACTCGAAAGCAAGCCAATCTTTTGGGTATCCCAACCAAGGGCGTAGACGAAGTCGATCACATTGATTTAACGATTGACGGTGCAGATCAAATCGACAAAAACTTCCAAGGAATCAAGGGCGGTGGCGGTGCCCACCTTTGGGAAAAAATTGTTGCTATTAACTCTGACAAAAACATGTGGATCGTTGACGAAAGCAAAATGGCCGATGAACTCGGGTCATTCCCACTACCATTAGAGGTTATTCCTTACGGTAGCCGCCAGCTATTCAAACGGCTCAAAGAAAAGGGCTATAACCCTGAATTTCGAGTTCAGGATGGCCAACGAGTCAAGACAGATTCGGATAACGATATCATCGACCTTCACCTACACCAAATCGAAAATCCTCACAGCTTGGCAGTAGACCTGGATCAAATGACGGGCATTGTCGAACACGGTCTCTTTTTAAACATCGTGAACACCGTGATTGTGGGTAGAGAAGATGGGCCTGAGGTATTAAAAGCAAGATAATTTTATTGAGGCGGAGACATTAGTCAGCAAAATGTTTACAAATGCAACTTGGCTTCCCAATTCTTATATTGATAAAACTTGCGACAAATAGCTGCCCCCGCCATTTAAGTAAAAAAAGGAATGCATTCCTTTTTTTTTACTTAAATTCTGGGATCAAATCGCCTTTCGCCCCAATCTAATTTTATCCACTCGCTTGCGAAGTTCTGGCGATTTAAGCCTAATGAGCGTAAAATAGTTTGGTATTAAGGAGAGTGATCATTTTTGACATCAGAAATCAAATTAGACCAAATTAACAAGTTCCAACAGAACCTTGATGACCGTAAGGATTCAAAGGTTATTGAACGGGCTGTTTCCCACCAAGGAATATTAGGCTCTAGTGAGGACTTTAGTGCCGAATCGAAAATGGCCCCTGTATTTTCAATTGATCTATCAACTGGCAAAGTTGCCGATCAAAAACAAAGTGGTCGTTGCTGGATGTTCGCGGCTTTGAACACCATGCGGATTCGTTTGATGAACGAATTAAAAGTGAGCGATGATTTTGAGTTATCCCAAAACTACACCAACTTCTGGGACAAATTCGAAAAGTCTAACTACTTCTTGGAAAACGTACTCAAGACGGCTGACAAACCACTGGATTCCAGAAAAGTTTCCTGGTTGATGCAAACGCCCCAACAGGATGGCGGCCAATGGGACATGCTGTGTGCATTAATTGAGAAATACGGCATCGTACCCAAGTATGCAATGCCAGAAACTTTCAGCAGTGAAAAGTCTGCCCAACTTAATAAATACTTGAACCTCAAGCTACGTCATGACGCGACCGTTCTTCGTGAACTTGTTGCTGACAAGGCATCGGACAGCAAAATTTCAAAGACTAAAGAAAAAATGCTCAATGAAATTTATCGGATGTTAACTTACGCACTCGGTGAACCCGTTACCAAATTCGATTTCGAATATCGCGATAAAGACAACAATTACCATATTGATCGAAACATCACCCCTCAAGACTTTTTCAAGAAGTACGTTGGAATTAATCTTGAAGACTATGTCTCGCTCATCAACTCACCAACCGACGACAAGCCATTTAACAAAACTTATACCATCGAAATGTTAGGTAACGTTGTTAATGGTCGTCAAGTCAAACATCTAAACTTGAAAATGGCTGACCTCAAGAAGTTAGCCATTATGCAGCTGGAAAACGGCGAATCTGTTTGGTTCGGTAGTGATGTTGGTCAAAGTTCTAATAGCAAAAAAGGAATTATGGACACTGATCTATATGCCCCTGATGAATTATTCGACACTGACCTTTCATTATCCAAAGCAGAACGTTTGGACTACAGTGAAAGTTTGATGACCCACGCAATGGTCATTACCGGTGTTGATCTCGTTGATGGCAAACCAACTAAATGGAAGGTTGAAAACAGCTGGGGAGAAAAGGTTGGTACCAAAGGTTACTTCGTCATGAGCGATAAGTGGATGGATGAATTTGTTTATCAATTTGTGATTAATAAGAAATACCTTTCGGACGATCAAAAGAAAGCGCAACAACAAGAACCAACTGTTTTGAAGCCATGGGATCCAATGGGTGCCTTAGCCTAAGGATGCGCTAATAACCACGGGTCAAAAAGTTGTTAATTCTAAGTTTTGACCCTAGGATTTAATGAAAAGGACCAACTATTCCAAAGCAGGAATAGTTGGTCCTTTTAGCTAAATAGGTTCTACAATATCTGTTGTTGGTAATAGATTTTATCTATTACTGATGACAGATTTTTTGTTTCTCGTTAGAATAA